>NZ_JBUYWC010000011.1:0-229820 GCF_055230935.1 Rhodococcus ruitaii
CCCCGGAGGGGCGTTCGTGTCGGGACCGACACACCGCCGGTCCCCGTGTCCATCGATAGGGAGATCAGCTGTCCGTCAGCGGGGACGAACGTGTCCGTCTACAGGGAGGTTGGCATGTCCGCTAGCAGGCAGCGGCGCGTCAGCCGATGTTGCTGCCGAACTGAGCACCCATTGTCGAGTTCTTCGATGTGCCCCCTACCCGATCCGTCGACCTACACTCGGGCACGCCGGTGCTGCCGTCTCGAGGAGGTCCCTGTATGAACCACGACGTACGTCCCGCCGCACCCTCGGATCTGGACTGCGCCACCCGGGTCCTCACGGCAGCATTCGACAGGTACCCGTGGACGCGATGGGCTCTGCCCGAGGACCGATACGCCGAGCGTCTCGACGAGATCCAGCGACTCTACCTCGGTCACGCATTCACCCACGGTCTCGTACTGGTGGACGAGCAGGTGCGCGCAGTCGCGGCATTCCTGCCGCCGGATACTCCCGCACCGACCGAGCAGGTCCAGCAGCGAATCGTCGAGCTGCATGGCTCCCGCTTCGCTGCACTGTCGGCTCTGTCTCTACCCGATCCTGCTGCTCGATCCTGGACGCTAGAGACGGTCGGAGTCGATCCGGCCCATCAAGGATCGGGACGGGGGACAGCGGTGACGGCGGAAGGTCTCGCGCTGCTGGACCAGAAGGGAGCGCCTGTCGCGCTCGAGACTTCGGACGAGCGGAATGTGCGGTTGTACCATCGGCTCGGATTCATCATCTCCGCGACGACGATGATCCCGGACGGCCCCATCGTGTATTCGATGACCCGCGCCGCGCAGTCCCGGTAGACGATTCCTCACTGGACCATCCCGGGTCTGATGCACACATTGCTATTTGTGTGCGACCGGTTGATCAGCACGGTGGTTAGCGTCAATACTGTTCAGTTAGTCACGAGGATGCTGCACTCCGCGGGATAGATGGGCTGCGGATGACGTTGGTGATGTGCACGTTTCGCCGACCACTCGAGGACTTTGCGTTTGACGACGCGGGGATTGGACCGGAGTCGGCGCGGCGGGTTGCTCCGCCGGTGGAGTGTGCCGATCGCGCAGCGCCACAATGCCGCGACTACAATACGGTCGCGAGGGGGAAAAGCGCTGTGCGACAGCGATCGGCGGGTGATCCGCAGGGCAGCGACGAACGACATCCGGTCCGGATCGTGCCCGCCGGCGCGGCGGCGTCGACCATCAAGGTGCGGATCGCATAATGACAACACAGGTGCCCCCAGATGGGCACCGTCGGCTACATACCCCAGGACGGCATCGACGCCTTCGTCCCTGACCGCACCGTCGGTGAGCAACTGCGGACACTCGAGCAGCAGCAGGGCAAGGGTACTGTCGCTCAAGCCTGTGAGGCGGCCCACTATCCCGTGGACGCACTCGAGTCTTTGCCGATACACAATTCGGCTGGGCAGATCCAGCGCGCGGCTATCGCTGCAGCCCTGCTCGTTGCTCCCGACATCTTGATCGCGGACGGGCCGACCGCCTCTCTGGACCGGGAGACCGCGTTCGGCGTGTGGAAATCGCTTCGCGAGTGCGCTGACAGCGGGGCGGCCCTGCTCGTGGTCACCGGCGATGTCCCAATGCTTACCGCCACCGGCTACGCAGATCTGATTGCGATCGTCGAAGAGGGACGGTTGCTCGCTACTGGGACTATGGAGGAACTGGCGGATTCCGCGAACCCGCAGGTGCAGATGTACTTCCGGCCGACAAGTGCACGATAGTCGACGCGGCCGACCAGCCCGTCGTCAGGGGACTGATCGCCATCGTGGCTGCGCGGATGCGTCGCGACGCAATCGAGAATCCGCTCGACGTTCCGGTGGAGATCCCACAGAGAACGACCCGGAGAAGAACGTTGCCGACGAGAGTCCCGCGTCTCCGGTGGGGACGCACTAGGGTGCGACCATGCCTGCCCTGCTGCACCTCGATTCGTCCGCCGACCTGCATGCGTCGGTGTCCCGGAGTCTGACCGGGCTGTTCGCCGACACATGGCGTGCGCTCGGTGCCGAGCACACAGTGCTCGTGCGGGATCTGCACTGCTCGCCGCTACCCCACCTGCCGGACGCAGGGCTGCACTACGCAGCGCGACTGCGCACCAGCGCGGAGCAACCCGATCCCGAGGCCGAGGCGTTGCAGGCCGAACTGATCGCGGAGGTCACGAACGCGGATGTCGTCGTGATCGGTGCACCGATGTACAACTGGTCGATGCCGTCGACACTCAAAGCCTGGATCGACTACATCCACGTGCTCGGCACCACCGTGCCGTTCGACACTCCGGATGCGCCGTTCGCAGGTAAGCCAGTGGTGATCGTGTCGAGTCGCGGCAATACCTATGCACCCGGCACACCGAGCGAGGGAACCGACTCGGTCATCCCGCCGCTCCAGCAGACGCTGGCCACCTCGCTCGGGATGTCGGTGTCGGTGGTGACGGCCGAACTCACGCTTGCCGAGAGAATTCCACCGCTGGCCTCGCTCGCCGGGCAGGCCGCAGCGAGTCTCGCCGCCGCACAGGACAGGGTGCGTGCCCTCGCAACGAAGCTGGGTTCCTGACCCGTCATTCGAATCGGTGCGTGGTCTGGCCGTGCGGCTTCTTGGCGAAGACCAGCACCTTACGAGGCGGGATGCGGAACACCCAGGCGAACGCGTCGGCGATGCCGAAGCCTCCCTCGCCGACCTCGAAGCGCCACGCTTCGCCGTACTTGTCGAAGTAGGTGGCGGCGATCGCGGTGAGCGCATCGTGGTCGGTGACACGCACGGCCTTGCCTTCGAGCACCACGTCGGTGCCGGTATCCCATTCGTTGTGGCCGGTGGTGACGGCAACTCTGCAATCTCGCGCGAGGTTGAGGGCCTTCTGCTCGCCCGGCCCCACCGTCAGGTGGAAGGCGCCGTCGTGCCAGACGCCGACGAGCGGCGCCACGTGTGGTCGACCGGTCGTATGTATGGTGCTGACCCAATACAACGGCGCCGACGCGAACAGGGCCTCGGTCTCGGACCATGACGTGGGTTCGGCGTCGGGCTCGCCGTAACGAGTGTCGATCGTGGTGGTCACTGCAGCTCTTTTCATACCGCTACAGACCCGCGGCAGACGGCGAACTCATCGCGACGGCGATAATCGTGCGGTGAGCGCAACCCTACGTATCAGCGACCTGTCGGCCTCCCGCGGCGAACGCACCCTGTTCGACGGGCTGGACCTGACGGTCGCACCCGGAGACGTGATCGGCCTGGTGGGCGCCAACGGCGCCGGCAAGTCGACCCTGCTCACGACCCTCGCAGGCACGGGCAGCGCCGACATCACCGGCTCGGTCACGTTGAGCCCACCCGACGCGACCATCGGCTACCTCGCGCAGGAACCCGAGCGCGTGCCCGGCGAAACCATCCTCGGGTTCCTGGGGCGCCGCACCGGCGTCACCGACGCCGAACAGGCCATGAACACGGCAGCCGAAGCGCTGGGGACTTCCGATGTCGACGACTACACCCCGGCACTCGAACGGTGGCTCACGCTCGGCGGCGCCGACCTCGCGGAGCGCGCCGAGAAGGTCGTCGCCGATCTCGGTCTCGATGTGGGGCTCGAAGCCCCGATGGTGGGACTATCGGGCGGGCAGGCTGCCCGCGCCGGACTGGCGGCACTGTTGCTGTCGCGCTACGACGTGCTCTTGCTCGACGAGCCGACGAACGATCTGGACCTGGCCGGCCTCGAACAGCTCGAGCAGTTCGTCGCCGACACCCGCACCGCGCTGATGGTCATCAGTCACGATCGGGAGTTCCTGGCGCGCACGGTGACGGGGATCGTCGAACTCGATCCTGTGCAGCAACAGATCTCGGTGTACGACGGGGGTTACGAGGCGTATCTCGTCGAACGCGACGTCGCGCGTCGACACGCCCGCGAACAGTACGAAGAGTACGCCGACACCAAATCTGCGCTCGAGGACCGCGCGCAGATGCAGCGCAATTGGCTCGAACACGGCGTGCGCAACGCGCGCCGCAAGTCGAAGGACAACGACAAGGCCGGGCGGAAGGTCCGTGCCGAATCCACCGAGAAGCAAGCGGCGAAGGCACGGCAGACCCAGCGGCGGATCGAGCGTCTCGAAGTGGTCGAGGAACCCCGGAAGGAATGGGAACTGCGCATGTCGATCGCTGCGGCACCGCGCAGCGGCACGATGGTCGCCTCGCTCGACGGCACAGTTGTGACGCGCGGAGGGTTCACGCTCGGTCCCGTCACCACGCAGGTCGAGTGGGGTGATCGGATCATCGTCACCGGCCCGAACGGTGCCGGGAAGACGACCCTGCTCCGCATGCTCCTCGGCACCCTCACACCGGATTCGGGACGTGCAACCCTCGGCTCCGGTGTCCTCATCGGTGAAATCGACCAGGCACGAGAACTTTTCGAGGGAGATGAGCCGCTCGTCGAGGCGTTCGGCCACCAAGTACCCCAGTGGCCGGACGCCGACGTGCGGACGCTGCTCGCGAAGTTCGCGCTCAAAGGCCACCACGTCCTGCGACCGGCCGCATCGCTGTCGCCGGGTGAACGAACCCGCGCGGGGCTGGCGTTGCTGCAGGCGCGCGGGGTGAATCTGCTGGTCCTCGACGAACCCACCAACCACCTCGACCTCCCTGCGATCGAACAGCTCGAGGAGGCCATCGAAAGTTTCGACGGCACACTGTTGCTGGTGACACACGACCGACGCATGCTGGAGAACACCCGTGCAACGCGCAGGTGGAGACTGGAAGGCGGGAAATTGAGCGAGGAGTTGCTGTAGATGGGCGGAAGCGTACGAGTCGACAGCTGGACGTGGTCGGTGCGGTTGTTCAAGACCCGATCGGCCGCGGCGAGCGCGTGCCGGGGCGGACACGTGCGCGTCGACGGAGTGACCGCGAAGCCGTCGACCCCCGTCACGATCGGCGCCGAAGTGCGGGTGCGCGTGCACGGGTTGGAGAAGATCGTCGAGGTCGCGCAACTCGTGAACAAGCGGGTGGGCGCACCGGTCGCGGCAACCGCGTACATCGATCACAGCCCTCCGCCGCCCCCGAAGGAAGTTCTGGCGTCGATTCCACGTCGCGACCGCGGCGCGGGACGGCCGACCAAGAAGGAGCGCCGCGAGATGGATCGCCTCCGCGGCTTCAACGAGGACTGACACCGCCCAGCACTCCCCCCATTCGGAGCGAATGAATCCTTCGTCTCGTCAGATCGAATCGGTGCGCCATTCGTTCGGGTAGGGGTGCATCGCACCGTTGCCAGGCTTGACAAAATGTTGTGTTTTTACAACACTTTGTTTTATGAGTCCGGTCCGTCGTGGGGAAACACTCCCCATCTACAACCGCATCCGCGTCCTGCGTGCGGAGCGTGGCATGAGCCGCGCACAGCTCGCCGAGCTCATCGACGTGAACCCGCAAACCGTGGGCGCGCTCGAACGCGGCAACCACTACCCGAGTCTCGACCTCGCGTTTCGCATCTGCGACGTGTTCTCGCTCCCGGTAGAGGCCGTCTTCTCTCGCACCGAGTTCACCCCACTGTCGACCGAGCTCTACAAGCCCCGGAAGGAGGCCTGACATGTCCGCCCCGTCGCTCCTCGACCGCTACGAGGACTACCGCACCCGTCGCTTCCTGGAAAATGAGCAGTTGACCGCGCACTGGCTGCCGAGGTGGCGCACTCGTCGTCGCCGTCGCGGTATCGCCATCGCCGTGCTCACGCTGATCGCCGCCATGTTCATCGTCGCCGTCACCTCGTATTTCACGATGATCGTGGCGATCGCATGGATCCCCGTAACAGCTACGTTCCTGGTGGTGTGGACATCGCTGCAGATTGTTTCGGGACGCCAGTCCGACGCACCCCGCCATGCACTCGACGAACGCGAAATCGCCGAGCGGAACAGCGCGCGATCGATCGGGCTCTCCGTGGCCCAAACACTCCTTCTTCTCCCGATCTTCGCCCTCGTCGGTGGAGCTGCAATCGATTCGATCGACCACCAGTCGCTCGCGTACTCGGCAGGCGGATTCGCACTCGCGTCGATACTCTTCAGCGGGTGCCTGCCCGCCGTTCTGCTCGCCTGGAACCGCCCCGACGACGACCCGGAGGACCAACCATGACCCTGACCATCGACACTCTCACGAAACGCTATGGCAGCACGGTCGCTCTCGACGGGGCGAGCTTCGACGTCCACCCGGGCGAGTTGTTCGGTTTCGTCGGTAGCAACGGTGCCGGCAAGACCACCACGATGCGCATCATCCTCGGCGTTCTCGCCGCCGACTCCGGCGAGGTGCGGCTCGATGGCGAAACCATCGACCTCAACGTGCGCCGCACCATCGGGTACATGCCGGAAGAACGTGGCCTGTACCCGAAAATGAAGGTGGGAAAACAACTTTCCTATCTCGCACAGCTGCACGGACTGCCGAGGCCGCAGGCCACCTCCGCAGTGCAGCGGTGGACCGAGCGCCTGGGAATCGCCGAACGCGTCGACGACACTGTCGATTCGCTCTCGCTCGGCAATCAGCAGAGGGTCCAGCTGGCAGCCGCACTCGTCCACGACCCGAAGGTCCTCGTCCTCGACGAGCCGTTCTCCGGACTCGACCCCGTCGCCGTGGATGTCATGAGTGACGTTCTCGTAGAGAAGGCGAACGAGGGTGTACCCGTGGTCTTCTCGAGTCACCAGCTCGATCTCGTCCAGCGCCTGTGCCATCGTGTGGGCATCATTTCCCAGGGGCGGATGCGCGCGGTGGGGACCGTCGACGAGTTGCGCTCCGGTGGGGAATCCCGTCTCGTGGTGCACGCCCCCCAGGCTCCGGCCGGCTGGGCGAACGGGCTCCCGGGTGTCACTACCGTCGAGCACACCGACGAGCGCACCGTCCTGTCGGTCCTGCCCGGTGTGGACGATCAGCAGATTCTCAAGACCGCACTCGAAACCGGTCCCGTCCACGAGTTCTCCTTGCACCAGCCGTCCCTGACCGATCTGTTCCGAGAGGTTGTCTCCGCATGAGTGCCCCTTTGTCCGCTCCACGGGCCATCGCGCTCGTCGCCGGCCGTGAATTCCAGACCCAGGTCCAGAAGAAGAGCTTCCTGATCAGTAACGGGATCATCCTGGTCGCGATCGTCGTCGGCATCGTGGCAATGTCGCTCTTCGGTGGCGGCGACGAGGACCGGCCCAACGTCGGTGTCGTCGGAGCATCGAGCCTGAGCGCCACCCTCGGCACCCTCGGTGAGGCAACAGGAAGCCCTCTGGACATCTCCGAACTCCCCGACGCGGAAGCGGGCCGGTCGCAGGTCACCGACGGGACACTGGATGTCGTCCTGGTACCCGGCGACGGAGGAAGCATCACCGCCCTCACCGAGTCCGACATCGACGCCACCTTGAAGACTCTGATCGACACTGCCGTCGCGCAGGAGGCACAGTCTGCTGCGCTGACCGATCAAGGCGTCGATCCGGCCGATATCGCGGCCGCGACAGCCGAGGTCACTGTCACCGTCGAGGCCATCGATCCGCCCGACCCCGAGCAGGGTGAACGCATGATCCTGGCAATCGTCGCCGTCATCCTGCTCTACATGCAGATTCTGATGTTCGGCATGTACGTCGCGATGGGTGTCGTCGAGGAGAAGTCGTCGCGCGTGGTCGAGCTGCTGCTGTCGACGCTGCGCCCGCTGCAGCTGCTGTGGGGCAAGATCTTCGGCATCGGCGCCGTCGGTCTGCTCCAGCTCACGGCCTACGGAGCCGTCGGCGTCGGCGCCGCCTTGGCCACCGACACCCTCACCATCACCGGTACCGCGATCAGCGTGTTCGCCAGCACGCTCGGCTGGTTCGTCCTCGGATTCGCGTTCTTCGCGGTGCTCTACGCTGCGGCCGGGTCCATGGTGTCGCGTCAGGAAGACGTCAACGCCACCTCCGGTCCCTTGATGTTCATCATTCTCGCGATGTTCTTCGCCGCGTTCTCGTCGATCGACAACCCCGAGGCCACGTGGAGCACGGTGCTCAGCTGGATTCCACCGTTCTCCGCGATCCTCATGCCGCTGCGGATCGCAGCGGGTGTCGCGTCGCCGTTCCAGATCGTGGGCACCATCGTGCTGATGATCGTCGTCACCGCGCTCCTCGGGGTGGTAGCCGCCAAGATCTACCAGCGCTCGATTCTGCGCATCGGCCGCACGGTCACGTGGAAGGAAGCGCTGGGTCGCTAGCGCCAATCCGAGGGGGAGGTTGTGTGCGAGGTTCTCGTAGGAATCGCACACAACCTCCCGTTCGCCGTCGTAGGAAACCTCGTAGAGTCTCCGGTGGACTTGCAGACAAGGAGGCGATGTGGCCGGCAGCAGGATCTCGGCACAGCAGTTCATCGATGCGGTGCTCGACGAGGGCAGTTTCGTCTCGTGGGACGAAACCCCGGTCGACGTCCACCCCGACGACTCCTACTGCGCTGAGCTCGAACGTGCCGCGGAGAAGTCCGGGGTCGACGAGTCGGTACTCACAGGAGTCGGCACCGTCCACGGACGCCGGGTCGCGCTGATCGCCTGCGAGTTCGCCTTCCTCGCCGGATCGATCGGTGTCGCGGCGTCCGAACGCATCGTCTCGGCGATCGAGCGCGCGACCACGGAACGACTCCCCCTACTCGCGTCTCCCACGTCGGGCGGCACGAGAATGCAGGAAGGCACGCTCGCGTTCGTGCAGATGGTCAAGATCGCCGCGGCCGTGTCAGCGCACAAGGCGGCGCATCTCGGCTACCTCGTCTACCTGCGCAACCCCACGACGGGTGGGGTGTTCGCGTCGTGGGGGTCGCTCGGGCATGTCACCGCGGCAGAGCCGGGCGCACTCGTCGGTTTCCTCGGGCCGCGCGTCTACAAGGCCCTGTACCAGGAGGACTTCCCCGAAGGGGTTCAGACCGCGGAGAACCTCCATCGGCGCGGCGTGATCGACGGAGTGATCCCGCTCGAGGGTATCCGACGGGTGGTGCACAGACTGCTGCGCGTTCTCGTCGAACCGAATCACCCCGACACCTCTGCCGAGCCTGCTCTCACCGAGGTCGACGAGGTGCCCGACATTCCGGCCTGGCAGTCGGTGATCCTCACCCGCCGCCCTGAGCGCCCCGGAATCCGCCAACTGCTGCGACACGCGGCATCGGCGCAGGTGCCGTTGTCCGGCACCGGCGAAGGTGAAACCGACTCCACTGTGATGTTGTCACTCGCACGCTTCCGCGGTGTGTCGTGTGTGCTGTTCGGTCAGGATCGCAGCGGTCAGTCGGCGGCAGCACCCATGGGCCCCGGTGCGCTGCGAGAGGCGCGACGCGCGATGCGCCTCGCCGACGAACTACGGCTTCCGCTCGTCCTCGTCATCGATACGCTTGGAGCGGCGCTGTCGAAGGAGGCCGAGGAACGTGGTCTCGCACCCGAGATCGCCCGCTGCCTTGCGGATCTGGTGACCTTGCAGACGCCGACCGTGTCGGTGCTGCTCGGCCAGGGCACCGGAGGCGGCGCCCTCGCGTTGCTTCCGGCGGATCGGGTGCTGTGCGCGCAGCACGGCTGGCTCGCACCGCTACCGCCGGAAGGTGCAAGCGCCATTGTGCACCGCGACACCACCCACGCCCCTCAGATGGCCGCAGCGCAGGGGATTCGGTCGAGGGATCTGTTGCGCGACAGGATCATCGATGGTGTCATTCCTGAACGCCACGATGCCGCAGACGATCCGATCGGGTTCCTCAAACGCGTGGGCGCTGCGGTCGCGCGCGAATTGTCCTCCCTCGCGGATGAGTCCGCCGACGATCGTTACCGCCGACGAGTCGACCGATTCCGCAATCTGGGACTACCCACCTGACCGGGGTCGCTCAGCTGCTCGCCACCACCGCGGGCACGGTGACGGCCACGATTACCGCGGTGTTCACCGCATCGACCGCCTGACGAACAGCCTTACCTGCCCACTCTCCCTCCGCTATTCCCTTGGCGCGCTTGGCAACCTGCTTCCTGTCGGCATCCGGGAAGATCTTCGGCGTCAATTTCGTGGCCGAGAGCAAAGAGATCAACGCTGCCGTATGCTGCGACGGCGTCACCCCGTCGACCAGTACGGAATACAGCTCGCTGCGCACCTGCCGTTCATGACTCTCGTCGACGGCAGGCCAGCGGCGCGTCGGGAACAGCCCGAGGACCTTGCCGCGTTCCTCGCGAACCCACCCATTCGCCACGACACGCTCCAGCATGACGTCCCACAGGTTCTTACTCAGCTTCTCGATCGCTGCTGCCGGCTTCATCGGCTTCCTGCCACCGAGAAGCGCCACCGAATCGGCCAACAACGGATCGGCGGGCGCAGTACCGCCGACCACCACTCGACCCTTCTTGCCCTTCACTCCCCCTTCATCGAGGAGGACGGCGCCCGCGAGCGCCAATTCAAGGAGCACGGCGCCAGCGAGCGCACGGGGCAGGGTGATGCTGTCGACGATCGCCTTTCCCGACTTGTCATCGAGCGCAAGAAGCAGCAGGTCGTCCGCAAGCAGTGGCATGCCCACACGGTACGTCCGTTCACCGATCGATCGATACCACCCGGCGCAGACGCTCCCGATCCTGTCCCGCGTGGCCAACGACGTCGAATAAGGTGGTCGCGGTCACGTCGACGTCGAGGAAGGACATGAACCGATGAGCTCGTACCAGGACGCGTTCCGGCGAAGTGTGGACGATCCGGAGTCGTTCTGGCTCGCCGCCGCGCAGGACATCGAGTGGGACACCGCACCGACCCGCGCGCTCGACGACGCGCAGGCTCCGTCGTACAAGTGGTTTCCCGATGGCAGTCTCAACACCAGCGTGAACGCCCTCGACCGGCACGTCCGCGCCGGTCACGGCGACCGACCGGCACTGATCTGGGATTCGGCGATGGTGCCCGCCAAGCGCACCTACACATACTCGGAACTACTCGACGAGGTCGCCGCATTTGCGGGGGCGCTGCGCGACCAGGGGGTCGTCGCCGGAGACCGCGTCATCATCTACATGCCGATGATCCCTGAGGCCGCCATCGCGATGCTCGCGTGCGCCCGCATCGGAGCTGTGCATTCGGTGGTGTTCGGCGGGTTCGCGGCGAAAGAACTCGCGACCCGCATCGACGACGCGCAGCCGGTACTGCTGGTGACGGCGTCCGGCGGTCTCGAGCCGGGTCGCACCATCGAGTACCTGCCCATGGTCGAACAGGCACTGACGTTGTCGCAGACGCCGCCGCACTCCGTGATCGTGAAGAACCGCGAGCAGATTCCCGGTTCCGCAGCCGACTACAAGACGTCCTCGGCCGCGTGGTTCGACTGGAACGCACTCATCGCCGACGCGACCCCGGCCGAGCCGGTGACCGTGGCTGCGACCGATCCGCTCTACATCCTGTACACCTCGGGTACCACTGGGAAGCCGAAGGGGGTCGTCCGCGACAACGGCGGGCACGCCGTTGCACTCGCCTGGTCGATGCGCAACATCTACGACATTGCCGCCGGCGACGTCTGGTGGACCGCTTCCGACGTCGGGTGGGTGGTCGGCCACTCGTACATCGTGTACGGACCGCTCTTGGTCGGGGCGACCACGATCATGTACGAAGGCAAGCCCGTCGGGACCCCCGACGCGGGTGCGTTCTGGCGGATCATCTCCGAGTACGGAGTCAAGGCACTGTTCACCGCCCCCACCGCCATCCGGGCGGTGCGTAAGGCCGATCCGGACGCCGAGGAATTGAAGAAGTACTCCGTCGACTCTCTGAACACGCTCTTCGCTGCCGGCGAGCGCCTGGACCCCGACACGTACGAATGGGCGACGAAGGTGCTCGACCGTCCGGTTGTGGACCACTGGTGGCAGACGGAGACCGGTTGGGCGATCGCTGCGAATCTGCGCGGTCTCGACCCGATGCCGCTGAAGGCAGGCTCCCCCACCGTCCCTGTCCCGGGATACCGCGTCGAGGTCGTCGACGGTGAGGGCAAGCGGGTCGGGGCCGACTCCGAGGGCAATATCGTCGTGAGGTTACCGTTGCCGCCCGGCACTCTCACCGGGCTGTGGCGCGACGACGACCGCTACCGCCGCTCGTATCTCGACACCTTCCCCGGCTATTACCTCACGGGCGACTCAGGATTCATCGACGGTGACGGCTACGTGTTCGTGCTCGGACGCTCCGACGACGTCATCAACGTCGCCGGCCACCGCCTGTCCACCGGCAGTATGGAGGCCGTGGTGGCCTCGCATCCCGCAGTCGCCGAGTGCGCCGTCGTCGGTATCCGCGACGAACTCAAGGGTCAACGCCCGTCCGGATACGTCGTGCTCAAGGCCGGTGTCGACATCGACCACGACACGCTTCGCCAGGAACTCGTGGCGATGGTCCGCGACCAGATCGGCGCGGTCGCGACGTTCCGCGACGTGACGGTGGTGGAGGCGCTCCCGAAGACCCGATCCGGAAAGATCCTGCGAAAGACCATGCGGCAGATTGCCGATCATGAAAAGTACACCGTGCCGTCGACGATCGAGGATCCTGCGGTACTCGAAGTCCTGAAGAAGCAGATCGGCGGCTGACGGCTCGACGTCGCCGCTGTTCGAGTCAGCGGCGACCTCTCCAGACGATCAGTGCGACGGCCACGATCAACGCAGCCAGCAACGGGTCGAGCGTGGTCGCCAAGCCCAGGACGCCGGCTGCGATGAGGGTGACGAGCCCCAGGTACAACAGGAGCGCTCCCGCGCCGAACACTCCCACTCCGATTCCGATACGGCTGCCCTTCGATTTCACTTCGTCGAGGGCATGGGTGACCTCAGTAGCACCAGTGTGGACACCTGTTCGGTGAGGCGCTCAGTGAGTTCCACGGCGGACAAATCCGATGGTTGCTCCGCGACGTGGCATGGGCGGTGGGAGTGCGCAGTCATGGTTTGCTTCGTTCCGTATTACGGCCGGCTTCGCTACTGCGGGCGGTATCGGGAGCGCCGTGCCCCGCTCGCAGCCGTCGGCCTTGTTCGATGAGGTCCCGATGCTTTGCGTCGTTCTTCTCGATGACACGTGTGTCGCGTTCGGGCAGTTGAAGGGAGCGCTCCGCTTCGATTCCTGCCTGCAGTTGGCGTCCGCGCTCGAGTTCCGCGTCGAATTCCGCGCCGAACAACAACGCAAGATTCGTGATCCACAGCCACAGAAGGAAGATCACTGCACCAGCGAGCGATCCGTACGTCTGGTTGTAGCTGCCGAAATTGGACACGTAGAACGCGAAGAGCACCGAGGCGACGATCCAGGTGAGAATCGCGATGAGCGAACCGAGACTGACCCACCGGAATTTCGGTTGCGCCACGTTGGGTGTCGCGTAGTACAGCACTGCCACGATCAGCACCACGAGGATCAGCATCACCGGCCATTTCGCGATGTTCCACACCGTGACCGCGGTGTCACCGAATCCGATGGCGTCGCCGATGGTGTGCGCGATGGGCCCGCTGACCACCAACATCAGCGCTGTGGCGCCCGCCGCGACCAACGCCAGCGCCGTCACGACCAGCATCAACGGCCGAAGCTTCCAGATCGGCCGCCCCTCGTCGATCTCGTAGATTCGGTTCATCGCACGACCGAATGCACCGACGTAGCCGGACGCGGTCCACAGGGCGCCGACAACACCGACAAGCAGTGCAATGCCGGCGGTCGGCGCTTCGATCAGTTGCTCGATGGGGCCGCGCAAGGTGTCTACCGCCGACGACGGCCCGAGGTCCTCGACCATCTGCAACAACGTGTCGACCGTGGTCTGTCCCTGCCCGAACACGCCGAGCAGCGACACCACGACGAGCAACGCCGGGAACAGCGACAGCACGGCGTAGTAGGTCAGTGCCGCCGCCAGATCCGTGCATTGATCCCGACTGAACTCACCGACCGTGCGGCGGACTACGTATTTCCACGACGGAGTTCTCAGGTCTGTCGGAGAGTCGGGTTTGCGCGGGTCTTCGGGTGACGGCGTGCGTGACGTCGCTGCCTTCCGATCCTCTTCGTCCGTCATGGCCACCGAGTACCGCGCCAGCGGGGGCCCCAAACTCGTATCTCGGCGTACGCTTTGCTCATGTCCGGCAGGGTCAGTGGGACCGCGGGCGGTTTCTCGGCGATTGTGTCCCGCCTCGACTACCCCATGTTCGTCGTCACGGTACGAGCGGTGAACGAGCGCAGTGGGTGCCTGGTCGGCTTCGCCACGCAGACGGCGATCCACCCGCCTCGCTTCCTGGTGTGCCTGTCCGACAAGAACCGCACGTTCCGTGTGGCGGCAGCAGCCGAACACCTGGCGGTGCACGTTCTCGATCGGTCGCAGCTTCAGCTCGCCGCACTGTTCGGGCAGCAGACCGGCGACGAGGTCGACAAGTTCGCACAGTGTGCATGGAGCGACGGGCCACATGGACTTCCGATCCTGGACTCCGCAGCGGCATGGTTCACCGGCAGGATCGTCGGCCGGGCAGAGTTGGGTGATCACGTCGGGTTCCTGCTCGACCCTGATCAAGGTGAGTTGCACGACGAGCTGGATGATCTCGTGACGTTCCAGAACGTCCGGGACATCGATCCGGGGCACGGCGCGTGACGTGACGGCTGAAGCACAGTCGTGGTCTGATCGAGGGTATGCGGCGACTCGACGACCCCTCCACCTCGGCTCCACACCTCGACGACGCCGACCTTCGCGCGTTGTACGCGTATCCGTCGGATCTGACCAGGCCGTGGATCCGCGTCAACTTCGTGTCCTCACTCGACGGCGCGGTCGCTGTGGACGGACGTTCGGGTGGACTCGGGTCGCCGGCCGACAAGTCGGTGTTCGGATTGCTTCGGGAGCTCGCCGACGTGATCCTTGTCGGTGCGGGAACCGCTCGCACCGAGAACTACGGCGGAGCGCGGACGAGTGACACCCTACGTGAACGCCGAACCGCAGCGGGATTGTCAGCGGTACCACCGATTGCAGTGGTCACAGCATCGGGCAATCTCGATCCGGGAATGCGGCTGTTCACCGACACGGCCGTGTCGCCGATCGTGTTCACGAGCGGCGCGGTGCCCGAGAAGAAACGCCGCGCACTTGCCGACGCCGGCGCAGACGTACGTGTCGTCGCCGCCGACGACGACATCGGCGGTGATGCCCTCGTCGCCGCCGTGACCCGAGCGGGGTGGAGGCGGGTCCTGTGTGAGGGAGGCCCCCGGTTGTTCGGTCGGATGATCGCCGACGGGGTCGTCGACGACCTGTGCCTGACCTGGGCACCCGTGCTCGCTGCCGGGTCGGCAGACCGTATCGCTCACTCCCCTGGCTCCACTGTCACCGCGATGCGTCGCACTCATTTGGTGTGCGATGACGACGGCACGCTCCTCACTCGCTGGGTACGCGAATCTCCCACCGACTAGCGCCTGCCAAGTTTTCGGTCGAAACCGCCCGGATGTGCTGGCATCGGAGCTGCCCCCGTTCTAGCGTTGCTGTGCGATCAGGTCTCGGCCTGTACCCACTTGCGAGGAGGGCTGCGTGCGCACACTGACCTATTACGTTGCAACGACACTCGACGGATTCATCGCCGACCCCTCGGGTGGCTTCGAATTCTTCCCCGGCGAGGGCGATCACATGTATCACCTGATCGAGGAGTACCCGGAGACACTACCCGTGCACGTCCGGGGACAGCTCGAGGTCACCGCAGCAGGCAAACATTTCGACGCGGTCGTGATGGGCCGGCGTACGTGGGAGCCCTCGCTCAGCGCCGGCCTCACCAGCGCCTATCCGCACCTTCAGCAGTACGTCTTCTCGAGGACGCTGGCACAGGCCCCCGACGACACCGTCACCCTCGTGGCGACCGATCCCCTGGAGTATGTCCGCAACCTGAAGAAGCAGGACGGCCGGGGAATCTGGCTGTGCGGCGGCGCGACACTCGCCGGTGAGCTACTCCCCGAGATCGACGAGCTGATCCTCAAGGTCAACCCGATCATCGTCGGCAACGGTATACCGCTGTTCCGAACCGGATTCGAGCCGCGCTACTTCGAGCTGTCGGAAAGCAGGGTGTTCGACAGTGGCGTTGTGGTCAATCGCCTCGCTGCAAAACGGTGAGGGGCGAACAGACGTAATCCGGCGGCGCGGAGACAAAAACCAGGTGCACATGCCGGCGCTCGTCACCTATCCTGCGCGCGGGAACTGCCGCCGTCGATGTCGCCGGGTCAGAACGAACGCAGCCGGGTCAGAACGCGGCGGGCGAGACATCGAGTGTCGTACGGTCGAGGCTCGCGAGCAGATCGAACTGCGGACCCGTCTTCGGCAGCTCGAAGCGGTAGAAGTAGCGCGCAGCTGCGCGCTTGCCGTCGAAGAAATCGCTCTCGCGGTCGCCCACGGCGAGCAGCTGCTCGAGCCACATCCACGCCACGATGACATGCCCCACCGCTTCGAGATACACCGTCGAATTTGCCAGTGCCACTGCAGGATCTCCGTCCGACCACAACGCGGAAGTAGTTTCCGCGACGCGTTCGGTGGCGGTTCGCAGTTGCTCTGCGTACTCGGTCGCCTCACCACCGGCAGCGAGCGCCTTTGCTACGGTGGCTGAGATCGCCTCACCGAGCAGCGCCAGCCCTGCACCGCCCTGCATGACGACCTTGCGCCCCAGGAGATCCATCCCCTGAATCCCGTGTGTGCCTTCGTGGATGGGGTTGAGCCGGTTGTCTCGGTAATACTGCTCCACGTCGAATTCGCGGGTGTAGCCGTAGCCACCGAGAACCTGGATCGCGAGACTGTTGGCCTCGAGGCACCACTGCGACGGCCACGACTTGGCAATCGGGGTGAGCACGTCGAGGAGCAGCCCGGCCCTGGCGCGCGCGTCGTCGTCCGGTGCGGTGTTCTGTTCGTCGACGAGTTTCGAACAGTACAGCCCCAGGGCGAGCGCACCTTCGACGTAGGATTTCTGGGCGAGTAGCATCCGCCGGATGTCGGTGTGCTCGATGAGCGGAACCTGCGGCGATGCAGGGTCTTTCGCTCCGAGCGGTCTCCCCTGGGTGCGGGTGCGTGCGTACTCGAGCGACTGAAGGTACCCCGCGTAGCCCAGCGACGTCGCGAGGAACCCGACGCCGATACGCGCCTCGTTCATCATGTGGAACATGTACTGCAGGCCCTTGTGGGGTTCGCCGAGGAGGTACCCGACAGCGCCTGCCTCCCCACCCGGCCTGAAGGTACCTTCCCCGAGGTTGAGCAGGGTGTTGGTGGTGCCGCGGTTGCCCATCTTGTGGTTGAGGCCCACCAGCGCAACATCGTTGCGGTCGCCCAGCGTGCCGTCGTCGTCGACCAGGAACTTCGGCACGATGAACAGCGAGATACCCTTGACCCCCGCGGGGCCGCCGGGGATCTTCGCGAGCACCAGGTGGACGATGTTCTCGGTGAGCTCGTGGTCTCCGCCGGAGATCCACATCTTGGTTCCGGTGATCCGGTAGGTGCCGTCGTCGGCCAGGACCGCCTTGGTGGTGATGTCGGCGAGCGACGACCCCGCTTGCGGCTCGGACAGGCACATCGTGCCGAAGAACCGGCCCTCGAGCATCGCCGGGACGAACTTCTCGATCTGCGCCGCGCTACCGTGCGTGACGAGCAGGTTCGCGTTGGCGGCAGTGAGGAACGGGTACGCCGCTGTTCCGGCGTTGGCGGCCTGAAACCATGCCATCGATGCGCGCAGTAAGGTCATGGGCAACTGCATTCCACCGAGGGACTCGTCGAATCCTCCCGCGATGAGCCCGGCCTTGGCGAACAGGTCCAGCGCGGCCTTGACCTCGGGGATGATCTCGACGCGGCCGTCCTCCCCGATCCGCGGCTCCTGGGCGTCGGCCTTCTTGTTGTGTGTCGCGAAATGCTTGGAAGCGAGATCGGCGCTCAGATCGAGAACGGCGTCGAACGTGTCGCGCGAATGCTCGGCGAAGCGCTCCCGCGACGTCAGCGATTCGACATCGAGCCAGTCGTAGAGCAGGAAGTCGAGGTCGCGACGGGACAGGACAGGAGCGGGCACGGACGATCCTTTCAGGGACACGATGTTCAGGGGACACGATGTTCAGGGGACACGATGTTCTCGAGAACTACCCCAGTAGACCAACGAGAGATGCATGATGTCCAGCGAGAGCAACGTTCCTTCGAGACGCGATACAGGACCTATGAGCAACGAGATCGTGGTCGAACGCGAGTCGATCATCGGTGCACCGAATACGGCGGTGTGGGCACGTGTGACGAGCGCCGAGGGCATCAACGACGAACTCGCGCCGGTGCTCGCGATGCGCATGCCGCGGTGGGCACACACCCTCACCGAGGACACTGTGCCCCTCGGGCAACCGCTCGCGCGGGTCCCTCTGCTCCTGTTCCGCGTGTTGCCGGTGGACTTCGACCACCTGTCCATCGCCGCACTCGAACCCGGACGTCACTTCCATGAGAAGTCGACGATGCTCCTCATGCGCAGATGGGAGCACGAACGCACGCTCTCTCCGGTTGCGACGGATCCGCTCGCGGTAGACCGCACGAGGGTCCACGATCGGCTCACCTTCGAGCTGCGCGGACCACTGTCGCGGATTCCTGGTGCAGATGAGCTCGCGCGACGCATCGTCGGCGCACTGTTCGCGCACAGGCATCGACGGCTGGTCAGGTTCTTCGAATCGCCGGACACCGATCGGTCTTCGTAGAAGCGGAGCAACGGACAGAAGCAATCTTCGCGAAGACCTGTGTCTGTCCGTTGCCGTTGTAACCATCGTCTTTCCAGAAGGAATCAGGCCGGACGGCGTGCGATCACGGCGCCGATCTCGCCGAATACGAGTCTCGGACGGCGTGGATCGGTGCATTTCCCGCGTTTTCCATGCGGTCGATGATCGCCCACCGGGTGCTCCGAACCCACCCCTGGGGTTGGTTCGACCCAGAACGCCGAGGGCGCATTCTTGTATCAGTGACCACCCCGCGCCAAGGAGAGACGAATGATCAAGCACCACAAAGCTTTCGCCGCCGCCCTCATGATCGCAGCAGTCGCACTCGGCGGGGCAGCCACCGCCTCCGCCGATTCGATGTCCGATCACGACGACGACCACAAGAGGGGCTGTGCCATTTTCGTCGAGAACCATCGCGGAGACGTCGAGATCGAGTACGTCCGGACCGGCACCCGCAACGGCGACTTCGTGTGTCGCATCAACGGCGAGTGGGAGCACCGCTGACCGCCACGACGAGAACTACCGGGCAAGACAGACAGGCCCCGCATCACGATGGATGCGGGGCCTGCGAACGTGATTCTGCGTCAGCGCACTGCGCTGATCAGTTGGTGCCCATCAGGTCGATGACGAACACCAGGGTCTTGCCGGACAGCTGGTGCCCCGACCCCGCAGGACCATAGGCGAGCTCCGGCGGCACTGTCAGCTTGCGACGTCCGCCGACCCTCATGCCGGGGATGCCCTCCTGCCAGCCCGGAATCAGACGAGCGAGCGGGAACGCGACGGACTGGCCGCGGCTCCACGACGAGTCGAACTCGTCGCCCGTGTCGTACTCGACACCCTTGTAGTGCACATCGACGGTGGCGCCGGGCTGTGCCTCGGCACCGTCGCCGATCTCGATGTCCTCGACGACCAACTCGGCCGGGGCCGGGCCCTCAGGCTTCTCGATCACCGGCGGCTCCGGCTGCACCTGCACGCCGAGCAGGTCGATGATGAAGACCAGGGTCTTGCCGGACAGCTGGTGCCCCGACCCCGCAGGACCGTAGGCGAGCTCCGGCGGAATCGTCAGCTGGCGGCGCCCGCCGACCTTCATGCCGGGGATGCCTTCCTGCCAGCCGGCGATCAGACCGGCGAGCGGAAAACGGATCGACTCGCCGCGGCTCCACGACGAGTCGAACTCTTCGCCCGTGTCGTACTCGACGCCCACGTAGTGGACGTCGACGACTGCACCCGCTACAGCCTCGGCACCGTCACCGACGGTGATGTCCTTGACCACCAGTTCGGTGGGGGCGGGCCCCTCCTGGAATTCGATCTCCGGTTTGGTCATAGGTCCAGCTCCCTCGTCGAACAGTCGATCGTCGAACTCATGGTCGAGTGCACGTCAGCGTGCGTCGAGTCCTCTGTAGTCGCGCTCGGTGTACCCGGTGTAGATCTGCCGCGGACGGCCGATCTTCAGGGTCGGATCCGAGTGCATCTCACGCCAGTGCGCGATCCAGCCCGGCAGACGACCCAGCGCGAACAGCACGGTGAACATGCGGTCCGGGAAGCCCATCGCACGGTAGATCAGACCGGTGTAGAAGTCGACGTTCGGGTACAGCTTGCGCTCGATGAAGTACTCATCGGTCAACGCGGCTTCCTCGAGTTTCATGGCGATCTCGAGGAGTTCGTCGCCGGCGCCGAGCTTGTTGAGGATCTTGTCCGCGGTCTTCTTCACGATCGCGGCACGCGGGTCGTAGTTCCGGTAGACGCGGTGCCCGAAGCCCATGAGCTTCACGCCGTCTTCCTTGTTCTTGACCTTGCGGACGAACTCCGTGACATCGCCACCGGACTTCTGGATTTCGTCGAGCATCTCCAGAACGGCCTGGTTGGCGCCCCCGTGCAGCGGACCCCAGAGGGCATTGATGCCACCGGAGATCGACGTGAACAGGTTGGCATCCGACGAGCCGACCAAGCGCACCGTCGACGTCGAGCAGTTCTGCTCGTGGTCGGCGTGCAGGATCAGCAGCATCTCGAGAGCCTGCGCGACATCGGGGTCGATCTGGTACGGCTCGGCCGGGAAACCGAACGTCATGCGCATGAAGTTCTCGACGAGTGTCAGCGAATTGTCCGGGTACAGGAACGGCTGACCGACCGACTTCTTGTAGGCGTAGGCCGCGATCGTCGGCAGCTTGGCCATCAGGCGGATCGTGGAGAGCTCGACCTGTTCCGGATCGTCGGGGTCGAGTGCATCCTGGTAGTACGCGGACAGCGCATTGACTGCGCTGGAGACGACGGGCATCGGGTGCGCGTTGCGCGGGAAACCATCGAAGAAGCGCTTGAGATCCTCGTGCAGCAGTGTGTGCCGACGGATCTGATCGGTGAAGACGTCCAGCTGCTCGGTGGTCGGCAGCTCACCGTAGATCAGCAGGTAGCTGACCTCGATGAAGGTCGACTTCTCCGCGAGCTGCTCGATGGGGTAACCGCGGTAACGCAGGATTCCCTTCTCACCATCGATGTATGTGATCGCCGACGTGGTGGAGGCGGTATTGACGAAACCGGGATCGAGGGTGGTGTACCCCGTAGCCGCAAGGAGCTTGCCCAGCTCGATGCCGTCATTGCCTTCCGTCGCCTTGGCGATAGCCATTGTGTGCTCGCCACCGGGGTAGCTGAGGGTGGGCTGTGTGTCATTCTCAGCGGGCACGAAGGATCCCTCTCAAGCTCAGACCTACCAGAAACTTTCCGAACATTCACGTAGAACCTAACGGTTCCGTGGCCACAGCGCGGAGGCAGGGTCGGTAGAAAGTCCCCGAACGGTGCGTCATACCCGCTGTCGGCGGGAGCTCGACGTCGCCCTCCGAATCTTCGACGTGACGCCTGTTCACGCCACTCACCAGTGCCGATCGTACCCGTGGTGAGGAAGAACTCACTCTCGGGAGCTGTAGGCCCGGAGGCCCCACCGTCCGCTCCACCGTTCCCCGGACTGCAGCACGAGCAGGTCGATACCGAGATTGAGCGCGTCGGGCGGGCACGTCATCGGGGCGAGCGCAAGAGTATCGGCATCATCGATCGTCGTCGCCCGGAGCCATCCGAAACTTCGACCGGTCCAGAGCTCGACGCCTCGACCGTCCGGTCCGCACAGTCGATGCCGGGAGTTGCCGTCGAGGTCCTCATCTAGGGCACTGAACGGAACATCGAGGTGCACGCCCTCGAGCGACTTCGGCCGGGTGAAGTCGTATTCGGTGTTCGTGACGGACTGCGAGTACGCGTCGGGCAGGCTCCGCGCGCGGTCGAGCGGCATCCTCGTCCCGGCTGCCAACTGCAGCGTGCACTCGTCGAGCGGGTTGTCGCCGGCCCGCAGGTACGGGCGTACACCCAACCCGAACGGCGAGTGGTATCCGCCGACGTTCGTCGCGGTGTGAGTGACGGTCAGGCCACCCGAACTCACTTCGTGCGCGATCGTCAATCGCAGTTGGTACGGCCAGCCCTTGTGCAAGCCGACTTCCAGTGTCTGCTGAATCCTCGAGTCGGTGCGCGCTGTCACCTCCCAGCCCCGATGCCAGACCAGGCCGTTGAGTGCAGCACCTCGCTCCGGATCGGTGAGGGTGAGCTGGTGCTCGATCCCGTCGAAGTAGAAGTGCCCGTCGCGGATGCCGCCCGGCCACGGAGCGAGCACCGCGCCGCCGCAGTCCCGTGGAGGTTCGTGTCCAGCCGAGGTCTCGACCAGCCGATAGCGTTGCGCCGATCCAGGGGTGTCCGCTCTGGGTGTATCCGAATGGTCGTCATAGTCGAGCGCGAGCAGCGCAGCACCGGTACCGGACACCACGGCCCGGTATCCGCCGCCCTGGATCGAGTGGTGGATCGGCTCGGACATGATCAACAGTGTGCCCCGGTGGGCACCGTCTTCACGGCCGATTCAGCCTGTCGATTCAGCCCGGGTTGTCGCGACGACAACTGCACACTCGCCTCACGGTTGCAGCCGCTGCGTGTGCCACCTGCCGTCGACGAGTCGGGTGCGCACGCGGTTGTGCATTCGGTTGGGTCGCCCCTGCCAGAACTCGACGAAGTCCGGGGCGAGACGGAAGCCACCCCAGAACGGGGGCACAGGAATGTCTTCGTCAACGCCGAACCGCTCACCGGCTTCGACGAGCGCATGGTCGAGGTCGGCGCGCGACGCAACGGGCTGCGATTGCTGCGATGCCCACGCACCCAGCTGAGAGCCACGCGGCCGGGTCCGCCAATAGGCTTCTGTCTCCTCGGCGGAGACACGGACGACGGGGCCGCGGATGCCGATCTGCCGATGCATCGGAAGCCACACGAACGTCGCCGACGCGTACGGCACCGCGTCGAGGTGGCGGGCCTTGTCGGAGCCGAAGTTGGTGAAGAAGGTGACACCGCCGGCGTCGATTCCCTTGCACAACACCGTCCGGGTTGCGGGGTGCCCATGTTCGTCGACTGTGCCGAGGACGATGGCGTTCGGTTCGGGAACACCGGCGGACACTGCCGCCGCCAGCCAGCGTCGGGCGTATGGAAGCCAACCGTCATCGAGGTCGTCGGGACCGAGATCGTCGTCCGAAGACGCCTCCGCCTGAGCGGCGAGGGTGTAGTTCACCCGCATCGACGCGAGTGAGTCCTGAGGGTCCTGCTGCACGAATGTGTAGGGTACTCCGCCCGCCCCGCGGATCCGTACCTCCCGGCGGTCGGAGACGATGATCGGCGACTAGAGTCCTATTCGACGACCGGATGAGTTGCCGATCACAAGACTGCATACTCATTCCACCGGCAGTGCCGCCCTGATCGGGCCGCACGTGAACGAGGAGAGCCACACCGTCATGGCACCACATGCCTCCGTACCCGAAGATTTCGTCGCCGGACTCGAAGGCGTCGTCGCCTTCACCAGCGACATCGCCGAACCCGACAAAGACGGTGGCGCACTGCGATACCGCGGCGTCGACATCGAAGAACTCGTCGGCAAGGGCGTGACTTTCGGCGACGTGTGGGCTCTGCTCGTCGACGGCGAGTTCGGTCGCGGATTGCATCCGGCCGAACCGTTCCCCCTGCCCATCCACACCGGCGACGTACGCGTCGACGTCCAGGCCGGTCTCGCGATGCTCGCCCCGATCTGGGGCTTCTCGCCGCTGCTCGACATCGACGACGCGACCGCCCGCGACAACCTCGCCCGATCCGCGGTGATGGCACTGTCGTACGTCGCGCAATCGGCGCGCGGCATCTACCAGCCCGCCGTGCCCCAAAAGCGTGTCGACGAGGCGCAGACCGTCACCGAACGCTTCATGGTGCGCTGGAAGGGCGAACCCGACCCGAAGCACGTCGAGGCCATCGACGCCTACTGGGTGTCCGCCGCCGAGCACGGCATGAACGCCTCCACCTTCACCGCCCGCGTCATCGCCTCCACCGGCGCCGACGCCCCGGCCGCGCTGTCCGGCGCCGTCGGTGCGATGTCCGGCCCGCTGCACGGTGGTGCACCCGCACGGGTGCTGCCGATGATCGAGGACACCGAGCGCACCGGCGATCCGCGCGCGATGGTCAAAGGAATCCTCGACCGCAAGGAAAAACTCATGGGCTTCGGCCACCGCGTGTACCGCGCGGAGGATCCTCGTGCCCGCGTGCTGCGCGCCACAGCCGAGCGTCTCAACGCGCCCCGCTTCGAGGCCGCTGCGGCCCTCGAACAGGCGGCGCTCGCCGAGCTGCGGGAGCGTCGCCCCGACCGCGCGATCGAAACGAACGTGGAGTTCTGGGCGGCCGTCATTCTGGACTTCGCCGAGGTGCCGTCAGCGATGATGCCCGCGATGTTCACGTGTGGCCGCACCGGCGGCTGGTGCGCACACATTCTCGAGCAGAAGAAGCTCGGCAAGCTGGTCCGTCCCGCGGCCATCTACACCGGTCCCGACCCCCGGGCCGCAGAGACCGTCGCGGGGTGGGATTCGATCACACACCGGTGATCAGCGAGGCAGCGCGGTTTAGACTGCTCCTGCACTTGTTCCTCGACGCTTAGGACACGCTTTCCGATGGCTGACGCTTCACCGATCATTCCCGCTGATCTCAAGCCCGCAGACGGCCGCTTCGGCTGCGGCCCTTCCAAGGTCCGCCCCGAACAGTTGCAGTCGCTGGTCGACGTCGGCGCTTCGGTGTTCGGCACCAGTCACCGCCAGAAGCCCGTCAAGGACGTCGTGGCTCGTGTCCGCTCGGGTCTGCGCGAGCTCTTCTCGCTGCCCGACGGTTACGAGGTCGTCCTCGGTAACGGCGGCACCACGGCATTCTGGGATGCCGCAGCGTTCGGATTGATCCGGGAACGTTCGCAGCACTTCACCTACGGTGAATTCTCGTCGAAGTTCGCGACCGTCACCAAGAACAACCCGTTCATCGGCGACCCGATCGTCGTGAGCGCCGATCCGGGTTCGGCACCCGAGATCGTGGCCGACTCGTCCGTCGACCTGATCGGCTGGGCGCACAACGAGACATCGACCGGTGTTGCTGTGCCGGTGTCGCGCCCCGCCGGCTCCAGCAACGCGTTGATCGCGATCGATTCCACGTCGGGTGCGGGTGGTCTGCCCGTGAACATCGCCGACACCGATGTCTACTACTTCGCGCCGCAGAAGTGCTTCGCGGCCGACGGCGGTCTGTGGGTTGCGCTGATGAGCCCGGCAGCGCTCGAGCGCGTCGCCGAGATCAAGGCGTCGGGCCGGTTCACACCGGAGTTCCTGTCGCTGCCGATCGCCGTGGACAACAGCGGCAAGGACCAGACCTACAACACACCGGCGCTCGCAACGCTGCTGTTGTTCGCCGATCAGATCGAGTGGATGAACAGCAATGGTGGGCTGGACTGGACGGTCGCGCGCACGAAGGATTCGTCGTCGCGCCTGTACGAGTGGGCTGAGGCTTCCGAGTTCGCCACTCCTTTCGTCACCGATCCGGCCCTGCGATCGCAGGTCGTCGGTACTATCGATTTCGTCGAGTCCGTCGACGCCGCCCAGGTCGCGAAAATCTTGCGCGCCAACGGAATCGTCGATACCGAGCCCTATCGTAAGCTGGGCCGGAACCAGCTGCGTGTCGGCATGTTCCCGGCGATCGACCCCGCCGACATCACGCAGCTGACCAAGAGCATCGACTGGGTCGTCTCCCAGCTCTGATCACCCTGATCTGCTCTTCGCAGAACTCACCCCGGGGCCGGACCCACACGGGTCCGGCCCCGGGTCCTTCCCGAAAACTCTCAACTACACATCGAGACATATTCGGCAAACCTAGGACGATAACGCCTGTGCGCGGAATTTTCGTGACCCGACACGGCGTGGCGCGGCGTGTCCACCTCCCGGATCGAGGACAACTCCGATAATCTCGTGCAAGTCGATCGCGAGCCGGCGCGAGGAGGTCAGTGTGCGAGAACTGAAGGTGGTGGGTCTCGAGCCGGATGCCAAGCATGTCGTGCTCGCGGATCCCACAACGGGGGACAGGTTCCGCATTCCGGTCGACGACACACTTCGCGCCGCATCGCGCGGCGACCTCGCCCGCTTGGGCCAGATCCAGATCGAAACCGCCAGCACTCTCCGCCCGCGAGAGATTCAGGCCCGCATTCGAGCCGGCGCGTCCGTCGAGCAGGTGGCCGAGGAAGCCGGTATCCCGATCTCGAAGGTCGAACGATTCGCCTATCCGGTACTGCTCGAGCGCTCCCGCGCGGCCGATATGGCACAGGAAGGGCATCCGGTACGCCCCGACGGGCCCACCGTGCAGACACTCCTCGAGATCGTCACGCAGGCGTTCCGTTCGCGCGGGCACAACCTCGACGACGCGACATGGGATGCCTGGCGCGACGACGACGGGCATTGGGTCGCTCAACTCCAGTGGCAGGCCGGCCGCTCCACCAATGCTGCGCACTGGCGCTATCAACCCGATGCACACGGTGGCACGATCTCGGCACTCGACGACGTCGCAGCCGACCTCGTCGACCCGGATTGCGGTCGCCCCTTGCGTTACCTGACGCCGGTGTACTCCTCACGCGACACCGACGACACGGTGGAGACCGAGACCGAGCGGTTTGTCGCCACATCGGCCGATACGGTCGCCATCGACCTGCAGCCGGAACCCTCCGATCACGACAACACCGTGGTGGAAACGAGCCGGACGATACCCGCCGTCACCGAGCACGACAGCGACGACGAGCGGGCTACGAGCGCGTCCGGCAAGCCGGCAGCCGGTCCGAGCAAGGACAAACGCGGCAAGCCGGCACTGCCGTCGTGGGACGACGTACTGCTCGGCGTCCGCAGCAACGGACGCGCCTGAGAGGCAACACCGATGACGGCGGTGGTGTCGACACTCTGGTATGTCGATGCCCCGGATCCTGCTGCAGTACTGCGCAATTCCACTCCCGATCGCGACACTGCCCACGCTTTGCTCACACGGTTGTATCCCGATCGGCATGCCACCGCGGGCGGTCGAGCAACGCTCGCGCAGGTAGCTGCGGGGAAGAAGGCGGACGACGCCGAGTTCGATGACAACACGGTCTTCGTCGGCAGCTTCCCGGGTATCACGGTGGTGTGCAGCCGTGAACTCACCCATCGCCGCCCCTCCACGATGGGAGCCAACTGGCTGCACACACTCGCGTCCGAGAACACCTACCTGATCGTGTCCGACGCTGGTGGAGGGTGGGGCTCCTTCGGGGCATGGGAGCAAGGCACCCTCCGGCGCGCGTTCGGGGCCGGTGCCATCGAGTTCTACGAGGACGAGGGCATTCCGTTCGTGTGGGAGCGCCCGTACTGGTCGGGCGAACACCCCATGCGGTGGCCGGTCGACTCCGTGCCGCACCCCGAAGCGCTGCCCTTCCATCCCCGCCGCCTCGTCGAAGCCGCCAACGCCGCATGGCTCGGCTTCCGGTATGTCGGTCGCGCGGACGACGAGCCCGGGCCCGGCGACATCGAGGTATGGAGTTTCACTCTGCACCGCCCCGGAGAGCCGGCTCCGTCTGCCGCATCGGCCCCGCAACAGGCCACGCGCCCCTGGTGGCGTCGCGCTGTGGGCCTGTAATTCACGACATGCTCACCGGAGCAGCAGCACACACCACGCCACCGGCACAGCCGCAGCAATCCCCAGAGCAACCCACCGCCACACCGGTCGCCTTCGCCAGTCCAGGAGGGTCGGTGTGGCCCCGGCAGCGACCACCACATTCACCAGCACCGCCACCGCAGGATGGATGTCGGCAAGCACCTCCCCGATCGCGATGAGCGTGACCGCCGTCATCGCGAAGACGAATGCGGTCAGAGTCAGCCCCGTCGACCATGGGGTCGGCGAGGGCACGGACGGCGCACTCACCGAGGAATCCGAACCCGCTCGTAGAACGCCATCGCTGCGGCGGTCGCCACATTGAGAGAATCGGTTCCCGGCGCCATCGGGATCCGGGCACGCACATCGGTGGCACGCATGGCGTGCTCGGTCAGCCCGGGCCCTTCCGCGCCGAGCAGCAACGCCACCTTCTCCCCCGTCATCGCCGCGGCGAGTGGTATCGCCCCCGGATTCGGGGTCAGCGAAATCAACTGGAAGCCGCGGTCACGCAGCATATCGAGATCGTCGGGCCAATCGTCCATGTGTGCGAACGGGACACGAAGGACGTGCCCCATCGACACGCGCACCGCGCGCCGATACAGCGGATCGGCGCAGCCCCTACCGAACAGCACGGCATCGACACCGAGCCCTGCCGCGTTGCGGAACATCGAGCCGATGTTCTCGTGATCGTTGACACCCTCGAGCACGACAACTGTGGTGGCTTTCTCCATCACCTCGACGACATCGAGCGGCTGGGGTCGATGCGCGACACCGAGTACTCCGCGGTTGAGGTGGAAACCCACCACCTCTGCCATGACGTCCGCGCCGGTTCGGTAGAACGGCACATCGGACGACACTCCCGCCCATACCCCCGTGGCGTGCAGGTCGTCGGCGAGTTCACCGAGACGACGATCGACACCGAGCATGGCGTGCAACGGGAATCGGGAGTCGAGCATCCGCTCGACGACCAGCACGCCTTCGGCGACCACCAGCCCCTTTCCCCCGGGCAGGTCGGGACGCCGGTCCGACGAGTTGAGGTCGCGGAAGTCGTCCAGCCTGGGGTCGGCGGGATCGTCGATGTCGATGACGTGAACCACCACGCCATTGTCCCAGCCGGAAACACGATCGCCGCATCGGAGTGTCGCTATTCTTCTTCGACTACCAGTTCCGTCAGGATGACGACCGCGGCACGCAAGGTGGCGACACTGGTGTCGTCGAGTTTCGCGAGACGTTCGGTCAACCACTCTTCGCGCGCCTGGTGCTCATCGGCGAGCAGGCTGTCTCCCGCAGACGACAACTTGACGATGATCTGCCTGCCGTCGGTGGGGTGCGGAGTGCGCTCCACCAGACCGAGTTCGTTCAGCGACGCGATCACACGGGTCATCGACGGCGGCTGAACGCGTTCCCGGGATGCGAGCCCCCCCGGTGTCATAGCGCCCTCCGTCCGCAGCGTCTGCATGGCCGACAGCTGTGTCAAGGTGACTCGGGAATGGCTGCGCTGCCCCCGTAGATGACGCGTCAAACGCACCACAGCAAGCGCGAGGTCGCCTGCGAGTGCCCGTGTGTCCGAGATCATGGCGAGCACAATACGGGACAGACCGGACCTTCGACCCGGCCCTGTGTCACGTGAGCAGTTCTGTGAGCGGGTCGATCGAGAAGTACAGCGCGAACAGCGCGGCCACGACCCACAGCAACGGATGAACGGTGCGTGCCTTGCCGCTCACCGCGTGGAGGACGACCCAGGTGATGAAGCCGACGCCGATGCCGTTGGCGATCGAGTAGGTGAAGGGCATGGCCATGATCGTCAGGAACGCGGGAAGGGCGATCTCGAACTTCGTGAAGTCGATGTCGCGGACCTGGCCGATCATGAGGGCACCGACGACGACGAGTGCGGGTGCGGCAGCCTCGATCGGCACGACCTCGTAGAGGGGGGTCAAGAACATCGCGAGCAGGAACATCAGGCCGGTGACAACATTGGCGAGCCCGGTGCGGGCCCCTTCCGCAATGCCCGACGCGGACTCGACGAACACAGTGTTCGACGATGCGGAGGCGCCACCGCCGACGATGGCCCCGGCGCCTTCGACCACGAGGGCCTTACCGATGCCCGGCAGGTTGCCGTCCTTGTCGGTGAGGTTGCCTTCCTTGCCGAGGCCCGTCATGGTGCCCATGGCGTCGAAGAAGTTGGCGAGTACGAGGGTGAAGACGAGCAGCGATGCGGCGATCACGCCGATGCGGGTGAACGCGCCGAGCAGGTTCACCTCGCCCACCAATGCCAGGTCGGGGAGGCCGATGAAGGAGTCCGGGGCGGCGGGGAGGCCGAGGTTCCAGCCCTTCGGATCGGTCCCCTGCGAGGGCCCGACCTCCGCGATGGCTTCCACGATCATCGCGAGGATCGTGGTGGCGACGATGCCGATGAGCAGGCCACCGCGCACCCTCCGCACCACGAGGACACCCATGAGCAGCACACCGACGACGAAAACGAAGGTCGGCCACGACGCGATGGAACCGTCGATGCCCAGTCCGACGGGGACGGTGGTGCCGGCGGCGTCGGGAATGCGCCGCACGAATCCGGCGTCGACCATGCCGATGAAGGCGATGAACGCCCCGATACCGGCCGCGATCGCCGCCTTGAGTTCCTTCGGAATCGCGTTGAACACAGCCGTGCGGAAACCGGTGAGGGCGAGCAGCACGATGATGATGCCGTCGATGACCACCAGGCCCATCGCCTCCGGCCACGTCACCTGGGGAGCGATCGTCACCGCGAGCAGACTGTTGATACCCAGTCCCGCTGCGATCGCGAACGGATAGTTCGCGACCACACCGAAGACGATGCTCATCAGACCGGCCACGAGCGCGGTGACCGCGGCAACCTGGTTGACCGGCAGGATGTTGCCGAGGACATCGACCTTCGCGGTGGCGTCGTCTGCGGAAAAACTACCGAGAATCAGCGGATTGAGCACCACGATGTATGACATCGCGAAGAACGTGACGAGGCCGCCACGTACTTCCCGCGAGACCGTCGAACCTCGTTCGGTGATCTTGAAGTATGTGTCCAGGAAGGATGATCTCTTGGAATGGGTGCCTACGGACATGTCCACTTTTCCGCTCGTCGAGTACGGTGCGTCGCAACGGGAGAAGATTATTGCAGCGGCGAGGATCTAATCTGCAATTCATGAGAGATTCAGAAATGATCGCCGGTCGGATCCGGACCCTGGCCGATCCTCGTCCCGCACTCGCCGCCGGAACCGCGTTCTGGGTGATCGCCGCAGTCGTGGTTCTACTCGTCGGCGACCGCTGGCCGGACGCCCTGCCCGTCTGTATCGCCGGAATCATCGTGGGCCTCTTGGGAACTACCCTGTTTCTCGTTCAGCGTTCCGCGGCGCGTCGCGGTCGGCGAGGTGCGCAGGTGGGCCTGGACTGATCCGGGCGATGTGTCCGGCAGCTCGGGTCAGCCGCGTGCACGCCTGCCCTGGACCCAGGTGAGCAACCACACCCACAACAACGCCCAGCCGACACCGAGAATCCACCCGGCGAGGACATCGGTCAACCAGTGCGCCGCGAGATACACGCGGCTCAGTCCCACCAGCACCGTGAAGGCACCGAGACCGACGATCGCGGCGGTCCGGCGACGATCTCCCCGGGGCCAGGTCCGCATCACGACGACGGCGAGCGTCGTCGCGATCACAGCGCTCATCATCGCGTGCCCCGACGGGAACGACCACGTGCCGAGGTCCATCAACCGTTCGGGCTCGGGCGGGCGCGCGCGGACAGCGAGATTCTTGATCGCTGTCATCACGGGCCATCCCGTGGCCACCGCTCCGCCGACGAGTAACGCGTCGGCCGGCCTGGAGGCACACAGCAGGAGCGCTACCGCAATGGCGGCCACCACCGCGTTCGCGACCCCGCCGCCGGCGTGAGTGATCACGGTCATCACCGTGGTGAGCTCCGGACTGCGAATACCGACAACCCAGTCGAGTGTCGTCCCGTCGACCGTCACGAGCTGCGCGACAACCCGGCGATCGCGCCCGGCAGACCGGGGCGCGTGCAGTGAACGGTGCCGGCCGCGTCGATCCACCACGGCACGTCGCGGTCGCCGGTGATCGCGCCGGTGCAACACACGGTGAGCCGCTCGTGCACCACCAGCGGCCTCGCCGGCAACGGTAGTCCCATCGTCACCGAGGCAAGCACCGCATCCGGTTCACGCCGCCACGTCGTGCTCCGGCCCGGTCCGGTCGGTTCGCCCGACATCACGGCCGATGCGGCGGCGACGTCGAGCAGTTCGGTGAGCGCGGCCGCGGCGGTGTGGTCGACGGCGACGAGCCGATCGGCCGGGATCACCGCAGCGAACCACGGCAGGTCGGCCACGAGAGCATCTGCGGCATCGACGACAGCACCTGCAAGGCTGCGGACCCCGGCCGGGAGGATCACCGTGTCGAGATCGACGGTGCCTGCCGCGTAGGACCGCGCGAGCGCGGTGTGTGCGGCGACGACAACTGCCGGGTCGGGGCGACGCTCCGGGTCGGCGAGCCGATCGAGCAGGATCTCGGCGAGGTCTGGATCGTCGATCCCGGTTCCGGCCAGGCACGCGCGGAACGCCCCCGCATCGGGATGTGTACACGGATCGAGCAGGCCTTCGAATACGGCATCGTCCACGTACCGGAGGTGGCCGAGCGGCTGCTCACCCAGGACGGCATAGTGACGCAGCCACCACGCGGTGTAGCCGTTGCGGTCGGTGAGTGTCGCGGCGGTGTCGGGCTCCACGGCCAGCAGCGTGAGGGCCCGGTCCCAGCGGGTCTCCTCGACGAGATCGAGATCACGCACCGCGACCAGCGTGTCGGGGTCGGTGTCGATGGTCTGCCACCACGCGTCCTCATCGGGCAGGTCGTGGTCGGGTCCGGTCGGTAACTCGGCGCGCAACACGGTGAATCCCCACCCCACGCCGATCGCACGCAGCGCGTCGGCGCCGTACTTTTCGACGAGATCCACGTCGACGGTGCCGAACGGCGAATCCTCGACGAGAGCCTCCGCGAGGGGGGCGTCCGGGAGGAGCAGCTCGTCCGCGGGGACGAGTTCGCCGTCCGTGTCGGGCAACAGCAAGGCCCCGAGTTCACGGGGCACAGCACCAGCGGGAACCTGCGCGACGAGCGTCAATACGACATCGGCGAGGTCCCTCGCCTCCTGGTCGTCGAGGTCGTGGTGCACGTCGTCCACGGCTGCGGCGAGGGCCGGATCACCGAGCAGATCCTCGGCGGTCACGGTGCCTGCGCCGAGACGGGTCAGCAGCGGGTGCGCTGCATCGGGGTGCACGAGCCGCACCCACGGCAACGAGACGGAGCCGAGGTCGTGCAAGACCGTGGTCCGGGGGCCCGTCACGGTCCGTCCGTCGGACAGCGGCACCGGCAGCGCCGCGAGTTCCTCCGCGGTGACAGCATCGACCACCAGCGGTGTCAGTGCCTCGTACAGGCGGTTCCACCAGGCCGGTTCCCGCGACTGCCCGGCAAGCAGATCGGCGACTCGTGCGAGACCGATGCGGTGCACGTCGACGGCAGCGAGCGCAGCCGCGTGTCGCGGCGAGCACAGCGCCGGGGAGATCAGTCCGGGCACGACCTCGTCGAGAGCGTGCGCCAGGGCGTCGTCCAATCCGGTCAGTGCAGTCGCGCGGTCGGGTGCGAGGTCGTCTCCGCCGTCTGCTGCGGGGAGCCACCTGGTGCGCCGCAACTCTTCGACCAACGCTTCCCGGATGCGCCCGTCGACCTCACTCCGCGCGAAACCCGGTGTCGGTATCAGCGCGAGTCGCTGATCACCGGGCAATGCGGCGACGAAGTCGGCGTATCCCCGAACGAGATGTTCGACCGGCGCGCCCGGCAGCATCCGTCGGCGGTCCGGTTGCATCGGAACGTCGGCGACGACGAGCGCCGGCAACGACAGTTCCTCGTCCGATCGGGTGGGTGCGCGGAGCACGTCGTCGCCGACAGCCCGGATCACGCCGTCGACAACGGGCACGAGCCATCGTGCAGAAGGTCCGCGATGCTCCCACCAGCAATGATCACCGATACGGAGTTCCCGAAGCCCGGACTCGACGACACGTTCGGTACGGACGAACTCGTCGTCGTCGATGACGATCGTCTGCAGTGCGGGCAATTCGAGCAGCAGATCGATCGCCTCACGACGGAAATCGTCGAGCAGCGTCTCGGCGTCGATTCCGGGCCGGACATCGAGTACCACTTCGGTGTCGCTCCCCGCGACCGGCGCAGCCGTGCTCGGCCACGCCAGGCGCAGGGTCGGCACACCGTCGGGGACAGCCAATCCGTGTTCGGCCAGGACCTCTCGGGTCTGCGCAGCAGAGAACCTGATGCACCCGGTACTCGAGCGCACCTCGACCTCGTCCGAAATCGCGAGGACCGCAGTGAATCCGACTCCGAATTGCCCCACACCCCCGGTCTTGCTCGACGCACGCAACGCCGTCAGCGCCTGCACACCGGTGTCGTCGAGGGGCGCTCCGGTGTTGGCGATGTGCAGACAGGTACCGACCTGCCACACTCGCAGGGTCCCCGCGATTCCGGCACGACTCGCCGCGTCGGCCGCGTTCTGCGCCAGCTCGGTCAGAACCCGGTCGCGGTATCCGGAGCGGACGAGATCCGCTTCGGTAGCGATATCCTCCCGAAGGCGCGTCGGCGACGATGTCCACGCGGCCACGAGACCGTCACGTAGCGCCGCGGTGTCGAAGGGGTCCGTGCGCATACCGCGCACTGAACGTGCGCCGGCGGTGTCGGCGACGTGCACGTCAGTCGGTCTGTTCCGACTGTGTGTTCTCGGCGGGTGCGTTCTCGGCGGATGCGTTCTCGGTGTGCGCTGCAGCAACGTCAGGGAGCTCGACGATTTCGACCGCGCCGTCGTCGTACGCGTCGAACTGCGGCGAACCCGCACCGGTCGGCAGGGTGGTATCGGAATGCGCACCGCAACCGAAACCCGCGTGCACCACATGCCCGTCGGCGGCGAATTCGTTTCCGCACACACCGAACGCAGCCCGCAGCGACCCCGCGAGCGGTAGGTAGAACCCGCACAACATGCACGTCGACGGTGCGGCCTTGGCCATCTCCGAATGGGGGCCGTACTCACCGTCGAACCATCGCTGTGCTGCGACGAGCCGGCCTTCGAGACTCATCACCTGCTTACGGCCGAGCCCGATCTCGCCGGCAGTCTCGTCGACGTCGGGATCGCCGGAGGCGGTGTAGCCCGGCACGAGCCGCTCGTCGTCCGGTGCGGGGGCCAGCAGGTCGCCGGGGCCCAGGTCGCCGGGGCGGATTCGTTCGTTCCACGGCACCCAGTCGGGCGCGACCAGAGATTCGGGGCCCGGCAGCAATACGAGTTCACTGACGGTGACGTGATCGGATTCGGGTGCCGCGGCCACCACGACAGCCCACTGCCAGCCGTGATATCCGGGCAGGTCGGCCGCGAAGCGGTGCGTGGCTGCGCATTCGTCCTCGGCAGTGACACCCAGATAGGTGCCGACAACGCCCTCGTCGAGCTCGATCAAGGCAACCCGAGCTACCTCCACGGCCTGGGCGAGCACCGATCGGACGGCCGGATCCACCGATGGAACCGTTCCGGGGGCAACGGCTGAAGATGCAACGCTCACAAGCTCCATTGTGCCGGACCGATGCCCCGGCATGGTGCCCGGCCATGAGAAGACACCTGAGACGGCGGTGCAGAGCCGGCGGAAGTCCGTGAAGAAACGACAGAAGACTGTGAAGAAATGGCAGAAGTCTGTGAAGAAGTGGCAGAAGCCAACGGGAAGATGGGCACATGACGCGTCGATCGGCCACCTTCGTCCTCGCCCTCCCCGTCCTCCTGACCGCGGGCTGCAGCGACACCGTCGTCGACGAACCCGGTTCGCCTGCGGACGAACTACGCGTCGAGATCGTTGCAGAGCATCCCCACGATCCGGCGGCGTTCACCCAGGGTCTCGAAGTCGACGCCGGTGAACTGTTCGAGAGCACCGGGCGCGAGGGATCATCGTGGGTGTCGGTCCGCCCGCTCGACACACTCACCGAGCGCACCCGGGTGCCGCTCCCCGACGACATGTTCGGCGAGGGCATCACCGTTGCCGACGGGTTGGTGTGGCAACTCACATGGAAAGACGGCGTGGCGTTCGTCCGCGACCGCGACAGTCTCACCGAGCTGCGGCGTGTCGACTACGACGGCGAGGGCTGGGGCCTGTGCGACCAGCCCGACCGCCTGGTGATGAGCGACGGCTCTGCGGACCTGACGTTTCGGGATCGTGGCACGTTCGCGGAACTCGGGCGGGTGACGGTACATCGCGACGGTCGCGCCGTGTCGAATCTCAACGAGCTCGAATGCACCGACGACGGCGCCGTCTACGCGAACGTGTGGACATCCGAAGAGATCGTGCGGATCGACCCCGAGACCGGTCGGGTCAGCGCAGTGATCGACGCGTCTAGCCTGCTCGAGCGATTTTCCGCCGCTGATCGTGACGGTGTCGACGTGCTGAACGGGATCGCCCACATCCCGGGCACGGACCGCTTCCTCGTGACCGGAAAGTTGTGGCCGACACTGTTCGAAGTCCGGTTCGTCCCGTAACCCCGCGACACGAGCGACGCCACACCCGGCCCGACTGCACAACAGGTACGCGGTGGTGAAGAATCGAAGAGTGACCGAACGGGAAGAGCGACCTGCCGACAAGGCGGACGATCGTGCCCCGGGTTCTCGGCATCCGGGGTACAGCAACTATCCGCCGCCGCGGCGCGCCTCTGCGCGCCGCACACCGTTGCCGCCTTTACATCCGACCGACGAATCACACCGCTCGGGTTCGGAAGGCACCGGCGCATCCGCGGCCGCGAAGGACGTCCGGTCGGGTGCCAACAGCCGGTCGAGTGACAACGAGGGCCCCCGCGCACCGCGGATGCCTCGCAAGCTCACTGTGACGCGTGTTGCGGCCTTCCGAAGCCGCGAGCTCACCCACAAGGGCATCGCCACATTCCGTCGCGCCGCGACCGCTGACGGCGCCGACAAATCAGGCCTGACAGCGCTGATGTATGCGACCATGGCGAACTTCGCGGCCGACGCCGCGATGGCGGTCGCACTGGCGAACACACTTTTCTTCTCGGCCGCCACCGGCGAGGACAAAGCCAAGGTCGCGTTGTATCTGCTCATCACGATCGCGCCGTTCGCCGTCATCGCCCCGCTGATCGGTCCGCTCCTGGACCGGCTCCAGCATGGGCGTCGAGTGGCGCTGGCGACGTCGTTCGGGTTGCGGACCGTCCTCGCCGTCATCTTGATCTTCAACTTCGACAGTTGGGCGTTGTATCCGGCAGCACTGGCAATGATGGTGCTCAGCAAATCGTTCGCGGTGCTCAAGTCCGCGGTCACCCCGCGCGTACTGCCACCCGAGATAGACCTGGTACGTGTCAACTCCAGACTCACCGTGTTCGGCCTGGTCGGAGGAACGCTCGGCGCCGGCGCGATCGCCGGCGCGGCGGCGTGGGCGTTCGACTCGGCAGGCGCACTGTGGCTGTGCGCCGCGATCACCGTGCTCGGCGCGTACCTGAGCATGCGGATTCCGGCGTGGGTCGAGGTCACCGAGGGCGAGGTACCCGCGACACTCTCGTACCACGGGTCCGATACCCGCACCGAGGTGCTCGACACCAAGACCCTCGACACCAAGGCCGAGGTGATCTCGTCCAGCGGCAAGAACCGGCAGCCGCTCGGCCGCACGGTCGTCACCGGCCTGTGGGGTAACGGCACCATCCGTGTGCTCACCGGCTTCCTCACCCTGTTCATCGCGTTCGTGGCGAAGAGCGCCACCGAACAATCGCCACTCATGCAGGCCGCGATGCTCGGATTGGTCGGCGCTGCCGCCGCAATCGGCAACTTCGCGGGGAACGCGACCGGCGCACGAATGGCGCTGGGCCGCCCCGCGCTGATCGTGGTGCGATGCGCCGCCGCAGCGGTTGTCGTCGCAGCGATCGTCGCCGCAACGGACAATGTGTTCGCCGCTGCCTTGGCCGCGTTGGTCGCTGCGTGCGCGAGTGCGCTTGCGAAGGTGTCGCTGGACGCGTCGCTGCAGCAGGACCTGCCGGAGGAATCGATCGCGTCCGGTTTCGGCCGGTCGGAAACAGTCCTTCAGCTGAGCTGGGTTCTGGGCGGCGCAATGGGGGTGCTGCTGCCCACCGAGCTGTGGATCGGCTTCTCGGTCGTGACGCTGGTGCTGGTCCTCGGTTTCACCCAGACCCTGCTCACCTACCGTGGGAAGACGTTGCTGCCCGGCTTGGGCGGCAGGAGGCCCGAGCATGCCTCCACCGAAACTGCCGACGAGCGCCGAGTGCGCGAGAGCGGGCAGCCGACACGAAATGGGAGCCGATGAATCTGCAAGCCCGGACGAAGAAGGCGATCGCGTTGATCGCGATAGTCCTGGTGGTGGTCGCTGTGGGGATCGGCGCGGTGGTCTGGAAACTCGTCGACTCGGCCGAGCCCCGGCTGCCCGAGATCACCGCCTACGGAGACGGCAGCTCCGTCACGGTGCCCCCGACGCAGCACTGCAACATCAACCTGGAGAACTGCGTCGAGAATCCCATCACCCAGCTCTCCGTCCGCGCCGGATATCCGCTTCAGTTGTCGCTGCCGCCGGGGATCTCCGATGCACCGTGGCGCCTGATCGCCGTGTACGGCGATCTTCAGACAGGAGAGACGTTCCTCGACGGGATCATGGTCGAGCCGGGACAGCAGCGCGCAGTCACCGTGCCGAGCGATCCGAGTCTGCAGTTGCTCGGCGTGGAGGTCCAACTGCCCTCCGCTGTGGTCGACGAGACGGGCGAGCCGATCGCCCATGCAGTGTGGGCCGTGCAGACATTCTGAGGCGCGCAGCCGGGATGGGCTTACCGACGCACGATGCCGTATCCGTTCGGATGCGGCATTGTGCGCTTGTTCTCCGGTGGTCTGTCTCTCAGTGGTCGAGTTCGCGGGCGATGGCGCGCATGACCTCGGAGATCCGCTGCCCCGCCTTCCGGTCCGGGTAGCGCCCACGGCGCAGGTCGGGTTGGACCGCGGCCTCGAGGAGCTTGATCATGTCCTCGACCATGCCGTGCAGTTCGTCGGGTGAGCGTCGTTCACGCGCCGGCGCCTCACGCCGCCCGGACTGCTGCCGCAGCGATGGCTGCTCGAGCAACGCGACCTTGAGGGCCTGGGGGCCACGACGACCGACTGCCATCCCGAATTCGACGCGCTGGCCTGCTTTGAGGCTCTCGACACCTTCGGGGAGGGCGGACGCGCGGACATAGACGTCCTCGCCTTCGTCCTGGGACAGGAAGCCGAAGCCCTTCTCGACGTCGTACCACTTCACCTTGCCGGTCGGCACCGCGCTCACCTGCTCCTGGACGGCCGTGCCCCGAGGACACGATATGGACATGCAAAACAACGCGCCCCAACCTCATCGAGCGGGACGCGCAGACGAAATTCAGTGTACCCCGAGGCCGATACCGCCCCCGACCGCCGGCGACTACCGTAGGCGCCGTGGGTAACTCTTCTTCCGATTCCGCTCATGCGCCTCGCAAGGGGCTGTTCAACGCCGCGATCGTGTGCTTCGTGGTGGGCATCGTGGCGGTGGTCGCAATATTCCTGACGCCGATCGTCACCGACGGCAAGCCGGGCCTCGTCCTGTTCCTACTCACCCTCGCGTGGCCGCTCGGCTTCGCGCTGGCCATCGCGTTCGCCCTGCAATCGGGCCGACGCGCGAAGGGCGGTAACGGCTCATGAGAGTAATTCTCAACATCATCTGGCTCATCTTCGGCGGCTTGTGGCTTGCACTCGGATACTTCCTCGCCGGCATCATCTGCTGCATCCTCATCATCACGATCCCGTTCGGTATCGCCGCGTTCCGGATCGGCGTCTACGCACTGTGGCCGTTCGGGAAGACGACGGTCGACAAACCGACAGCGGGGGCGGGATCGCTGATCGGGAATGTGATCTGGGTCGTGATCGCCGGCATCTGGCTGGCCCTCGGGCACATCGCGACAGCACTCGCCATGGCCATCACGATCATCGGTATTCCGCTCGCAATCGCGAACCTCAAGATGATCCCGATCTGCCTGATGCCGCTCGGGAAAGACATCGTTCCCGTCGACGCCCGCCCGACATACATGTGACCTTACTCACATAACGAGCTGATAACGGCACGGGCTCGAATCGGGTTTGGCGGCCCACTCGCCCGACTACCAGCGAGTTCGCTGCCGCATCAACCCTGCACAGCTCCGAGACCACGAACGGTCGCGCGTTATCAATTAGTGACACTCGCCCACCCGAACCGTTACCGTCGTCAGCGGTCGGACCACCTGGTCCAACCAACCCGGGCCCGCCGCGCCAAATTCCTGTCCCGCGGAAGTCCGGTTATCCCGACAAACGATCCACGAGGGACAGGAAACGGGGGACCCAACCGGTCTCCCTCGGAAGCACCCGGCCCCCGCCGGACGCTTCCCGGAGGCCCGGCCGGTCGCTCACGCGACAGGCCTTGGGGTGAAGCCGGAACGCTCGCCGAGCGCAACGGCCGGACTACCTCTTCAGTCCGAACCCGACAGCTGACCTCGTAGGCGCGTGCGGAGAGGAACAGAACCGACATGAGCGGACGCCATCGCAAGCCCACCAATACCGGCCGGACCGTCGCGAAATTCGCGCTGACCGGCGCCGTCCTCGGAGTCACAGGTGTCGCATTCAGCGGCACCGCCGCCGCAGCCCCGGACTCCGACTGGGATCGCCTCGCACAGTGTGAGTCCGGTGGCAATTGGGCCATCGCCACCGGCAACGGCTACCACGGCGGCCTGCAGTTCTCGCCGAGCACCTGGAACGCCTACGGCGGCCAGGAGTACGCACCCACCGCCAACCAGGCCAGCCGCGACCAGCAGATCGCTGTCGCAGAGCGTGTCCTCGCAGGCCAGGGCTGGGGCGCATGGCCGTCCTGCTCCTCGAGCCTCGGACTGTCCAGCGCTCCGACACAGCGTGACGCACCCAGCGGCACCACCCAGTCGACACCTTCGCCGGTCACCGAGGATCGTCAGATTCCGCAGCTCCCCGGAGACCCGGCACTGCCCGCCGAGGCCCAGGGCATCGTCGACGGCTTCGAACAGGGCGTCGACGCCCTGCAGTCCGCCGGTATCGCGCTCGACCCGGCCGTGCTCGACGCCGTCCGCGCGGTTCTGCCCCAGTAGGCAGCACGCCACGAACGAACGAAGAACCCCGCACCGCCGATTCGGTGCGGGGTTCTTCGACGTGGGGAGTCCGACAGTCGAGGAAATCTCGATGTCGAGGAACTCAGCGGTTGATGACGGTGCGGGGATGCGTGTACGGAAGCTCGTCCGCCGGGACCGGGAACTCGGCGTCCTCGCCGTACGGGGAGAGCGGACCCGAACGCGTCGACGACAGTTCGGTGACAGCATGGTCGCCGTCTGCCAACTCCGGCCATCCGCGATCAACGTAGAGGTTCTTCGATTTGTCAGCCATGACGCCCATTTTGGCAGGTGAGTTCGTGTTAAGCCATCTCAGGTCTCTAACCTTGACCGGATGACACCCACCATGCCCGCCCCCGACACCGGATCGGACTCGCTCGCCCGGTGGCTGTCCGATCGCCGCGACACCGAACTCGTTGCTCTCCTGCGCGCGAGACCCGATCTGGTGGTGCCCCCGCCCGCGACGATGACCGTGCTCGCGAACCGCGCACGCCAACGCGCGTCGGTGTTCCGCGCAGCGAGCGACTTCACCACAGCCGAGTTCGGGATCATCGAGGCATTGGCCCGGCTCGGGGCCGTCGACGACGGCGTGACGAGGAAAACCCTCGTCGACAACTTGCGGGGACGAATCCCCGCCAAAGCCGTCGATCGGATTCTCGACAGGCTGCGCTCCGTTCTCCTGGTGTGGGACACCCCCGACGGGCTGCGTCTCGTCGCGGCCGCCGTGGAAGCCGTGCCGTGGCGGGTCGGACGCACACCCGAAACGGACGCGTTCACCCGCGAAGAGCTCGACGCGATACTCGCCGAGCTCGATCCCGCGCAACGCAGCATTCTGGACACCCTGGCGCGGACATCGCCGATCGGGCGCACCCGCGACGCCGCACCCGGTTCCGACGAGACCCGTCCCGTCCAGAAGCTCCTGACGTCCGGGTTGCTCACCCGCATCGACGACGAGACCGTCGAACTCCCCCACCGGGTCGGGCAAGCCCTGCGCGGTGAAGCACCGTTCGATCCGGCATCACTGACTTCCCCGAGCTTCACGGCGAACAGCAGAGCCCTCCCAGATACGAACAGCACGGCAGCGGGCGCCGCCCTGGAACTGTTGCGTCGCTGCGAAGACCTGATCACCGCGCTGGGCAGGCAGCCCGCCCCGGCACTGCGTTCCGGCGGCCTGGGGGTCCGCGAACTCCACCGGCTCGCGAAGGCGTTGGATCTCACCGACGAGCACGCCGCCTTGCTCGTCGAGGTGCTCGCGGCGGCGGGACTCATCGCGCGCGGTAACCCCGACCCCGCTCCGCCCGGAGACATCGACGACTATTGGGCTCCCACCACCTCGGCCGACGGATGGCTCACCGCAACCACCGCGCATCGCTGGGCGGTACTCGCCGGTGCGTGGCTCGACGCGCCGCGACGACCGTGGCTGGTCGGACGCCGTGACCAGAACGACAAGCCGATCGCAGCGTTGTCCGACGAAGTGAACTCCCCGACCGCGGCCTACGATCGCAGACTGCTCCTCGAGGTACTCGCCGACCACAGCACGTCCTCTGCTGCCGAAGTGCAGGCCATAGCGGCATGGCGGCGACCGCGGTCGGCCGGCCATTTCGGTCACGAGATGGTCACCGAGACGCTCCGCGAAGCCACTGCACTCGCGCTGGTCGCCCACGACAACCTCGGCTCCCCCGGCAAAGCCCTGCTCCACGGTGGTGACGCCGACGCCGAGATGGCAGACGCACTCCCAGAGCCTGTCGACCACGTCCTCGTCCAGGCCGACCTCACCGTCGTCGCCCCTGGCCCGCTCGTCCCGGAACTGGCCGGGCGGGTCGCACTGGTCGCCGACGTCGAATCGGCCGGCGCCGCCACCGTCTACCGGGTCAGTGAGGGCAGTGTGCGCCGCGCGCTCGACGCGGGCATGGGTGCAGGTGATCTGCACGCCCTGTTCTCAGCCCATTCCCGCACGCCTGTTCCCCAATCACTGACCTACCTGATCGACGACGTGGCGCGGCGACACGGTCGCCTGCGCGCCGGTATCGCGTCGTCGTTCGTGCGCGCCGACGATCCGGCGCTACTCGCGGAGGTGCTTGCGGCACCGGTCGCCGCAACGTTGGCGTTGCGTGCGGTCGCGCCGACGGTGGCCATCTCGCAGGCCCCCCTCGCCGAGGTGCTGTCCTCGCTGCGCGAAGCGGGCTTCGCGCCGGCGGGCGAAGATGCATCGGGTGCGGTCCTGGATCTGCGTCCGCGCGGCGCACGGCTGGTCGTGCCGCGGTCGCGTCCCCGATACGCGGGCCCCCTGCCCCCCAATGACGAACAGCTCGAAACGCTCGTGCGCACCCTGCGTTCCGGCGACCGTGCCGCCTCCGCCCCGGCGAGCACCCCGGTGCGTGGAGACGGTAGCCGCACGGGCGGTGCGGCCACGATGGCGTTGCTGCAGCTGGCTGTACACGCGAAACGCAGCGTGACGCTCGGATACGTCGACGCTCAGGGCACGGCCATCCGGCGCATCGTGGATCCGGTCAGTGTCGCGGGCGGGCAACTCGAAGCATTCGACCCCGCGACCGGCTCGGTCCGCAGTTTCGTGCTCCACCGCGTCTCGTCAGTCGCGCTCGTGGACTGAACCCGTCGCTCGTTGTCACGTGGCAGACGCCGCATACGTCCGCGCGATCTACGCTCAGATCACCCGTAGTGGCGCACTGCACCCTGGACAGCCGCGGACCCAAGATCAGCAGATCGGTGTCCGCACCCGGTACGGGCGGCATACACCTCCTGCGTTGACCGAGTAGTGAGTCGACACCGCTGCAGGACCGATACTGCGGCGGGACCGATACTGCGGCGGGACCGATACTGGTGATGGCCGCATACGGGCCGCGCAGGTAGCGCGCCGTCCTGCTCATCTGGACAATGGAGGAGTTCTACTTTCTCTCACCAGGAGGCTTCGTGGCCGACGGACCGCTGATCGTCCAGTCCGACAAGACCGTGCTGCTCGAGGTCGACCACGAGCAGGCGAACGCGGCCCGGCAGGCCATCGCTCCCTTCGCGGAACTCGAACGCGCACCCGAGCACGTCCACACCTACCGAGTCACGCCGTTGGCGTTGTGGAACGCACGTGCAGCCGGCCACGACGCCGAGCAGGTCGTCGATGCGCTGGTCACCTATTCCCGCTTCGCCGTACCGCAGCCGCTGCTCGTCGACATCGTCGACACCATGGGCCGGTACGGCCGCCTGCAGCTGGTGAAGAACCCCGCTCACGGACTCACGCTCGTCAGCTTCGACAATGCGGTACTGGCCGAGGTGATGCGCAACAAGAAGATCGCGCCCATGCTCGGCGCACGCATCGACGACGACACCGTGATCGTGCATCCCAGCGAACGCGGTCGCCTCAAGCAGATGCTGCTCAAGGTCGGCTGGCCGGCGGAAGACCTCGCAGGGTACGTCGACGGCGAGGCACACAACATCGCCCTCGACTTCGTGACACATCCGTGGCATCTGCGCGACTACCAGGAGATGGCTGCAAGTTCCTTCTGGGACGGCGGTTCGGGTGTCGTCGTACTTCCCTGCGGTGCCGGCAAGACGATGGTGGGTGCAGCCGCGATGGCGAAGGCCGGCGCGACCACCCTGATCCTTGTGACGAATACCGTCGCGGGCCGTCAGTGGAAGCGTGAACTGATCGCCCGCACCTCGCTCACCGAAGAGGAGATCGGCGAGTATTCGGGTGAGAAGAAGGAAATCCGCCCGGTCACCATCGCCACCTATCAGGTGGTCACCCGCAAGACGAAGGGCGAATACCGCCACCTCGAGCTGTTCGACTCCCGAGACTGGGGGTTGATGATCTACGACGAGGTGCATCTGCTTCCGGCACCCGTGTTCCGGATGACGGCCGACCTGCAGTCACGACGTCGTCTCGGCCTCACTGCCACCCTGGTCCGCGAGGACGGACGTGAAGGCGACGTGTTCTCGCTCATCGGCCCCAAGCGGTACGACGCACCGTGGAAAGACATCGAGGCACAGGGCTGGATCGCACCGGCCGACTGTGTGGAGGTGCGCGTGACACTCACCGACGCCGAGCGGATGGCGTACGCCGTGGCCGAACCGGAGGAACGCTACAAACTGTGTTCGACGGCGCGCACCAAGAACGCGGTGGTCAGATCGATCCTCGACCGCCACCCCGACTCCCCCACCCTCGTCATCGGCGCCTACCTCGACCAGCTCGACGAACTCGGTGAGGCTCTCGACGCGCCGGTGATCAAGGGTTCGACGCGCAGCAAGGAACGTGAGGAGCTGTTCGATCGGTTCCGCAACGGCGAACTCCGGGTACTTGTCGTGTCGAAGGTGGCGAATTTCTCGATCGACCTGCCGGAGGCCTCGGTCGCGGTACAGGTGTCGGGCACATTCGGGTCGCGGCAGGAGGAGGCACAGCGCCTCGGTCGGTTGCTGCGGCCGAAGCAGGACGGCGGGCAAGCGCACTTCTACTCGGTGGTGTCCCGCGACACCCTCGACGCCGAGTACGCCGCGCACCGTCAGCGATTCCTGGCCGAGCAGGGCTACGCGTACCGCATCACTGACGCCGACGACCTGCTGGGACCGCAGATCGGCTGATCAGGACCTGTCGAGGCGAACGAGTCGATACTCCTGTTCGGGTCGTCCGGTGCTGCCGTACCTCAGCTCCATCCGCAGGTCCCCTTTCGCGACGAGTGCCGCGAGGTACCGCTGAGCAGTCGCGCGCGACACCCCCGTCGCCATCGCGACCTCACCCGCCGACATCGGGTGCGCGGACTCCTGAAGCGCCTTCATCACAAGCCGTTTGGTGACCGAACGCGCAGGCGGTGCGACGGTACCGGAGGTCGGCAGCACGGGACGCAGCGCCGCGAGTGCCGTATCGATCTCGGTCTGTGTCAGTTCTGCCGACGACGCGATGCGCCGGTACTGCGCATACGCGGCGAGCCTGCGTGCCAGTTCGGTGTTGGAGAACGGTTTGACCAGGTAGACCAGGGCCCCGGACGCCAGCGCCCGCCGCACGGTGGTTCCCTCGCCCGCCGCGCCCAGGACGAAACTGTCACAGTCCAGTTCACGGATCAGATCGACCCCGGAGCCGTCGGGTAGATACACGTCGACGAGTGCGAGGTCGACCGGGGTTTCCCGCGCTGCGTTCCGCGCCGCCGCCACACTGCCCACCGTGTTCACTACCGTGAATCCGGCGACCCCCGACGCCACCTGCGCGTGCAGGTCAGCGACGCGGAAATCATCGTCGACGACGAGCACCGTCAGATCTGATCCGCCCACCGTGTGTCTCCTTCGTCGAGCACTCCGGCGAGGAGCGCGTGGAACACCGCGCCGCCGGTCGGATTGCCCGGGGTTCGACGTCCGCCGCGGTCGACCAGTCGCACGTCTCCTCCGTGGTCGCGTGCGATCTGCCGGGCCAGTGCCAACCCCATCCCACGTCCGCCCGGAACCTCACTGTCGGTATGGGTGGTGACACCTTCCTCGAACACGTCGGAAAGCCCGGCAGCCACACCGTGTCCGGTGTCGGCGACCGTGAGATGCAGATCCGCGCCGTCCTCGACGAGTTCCACCTCCACTTCCGCCGGGTGTCGACCGCTCTCCCTGGCCGCCTCGATCGCATTGTCCAGCAGATTCCCGAGAATGGCCGTGACGTCGACGGGAACGCGTACCGCACCGTGCACCCACGTGTTCTCCCCCAGGACGAGGCGGACCCCGCTCTCGCGAGCATGGGCTGCCTTTGCGGTGAGGAACGCATGTAGATAGGGGTCGGCGAGGGCGTCGACGCCCTCGAGTTGTTGCCCTGAAGGCCCCGACCCGATGATCTGGGCGATGAAGTCGGTGGCCTGCTCGGTACGACCCCGTTGGAGAAGTCCGTTCACCAGGTGGAGTCGGTTGGCGAACTCGTGGCGTTGGGCGCGGAGCGCCGTCGTGAGCGACTGCACCGCCCCGAGTTCACGAGTCAGGTTTTCGATGTCGGTTCGGTCGCGCACCGACATCACAGTGCCCAGGTCCTTCCGGTCGCGCACCACCCGCCTGGCCACGGCGACGACGACCCTGTCCCCGGTCGTTGCAGCGATCGGTGTGGACTGCGCCTCCTCCAGGATGTCCATCAAGCGCGGACTGATCCCGATCGCGTCGACGGGATCTCCGGCTCCCCCGTGCAAATTCAGCAACCGGCGCGCTTCGGAGTTGACCACGGTAACGGTGCCGCTCGTGTCCGTGGCCACCACACCGTCGGAGATGCCGCGAAGCACCACTTCCTGCTCGCGGACGAGTTCGGCCAGCTGATCGGGCTCGAGACCGAGTGTCAGCGTCTTCCATCGATTCGCGAGCAGAATCGACCCGACGGTCCCGAATGCCAAGGCTCCGAGCGCGACGAGCGCCGCGTAACCCAGATCGCTACGCAGATCGGAATGGACACGGTCGGTGGAGATTCCGACGCTCACCTCCCCGACCACACGATCCGAGGCCGGATCCGTCACCGGCACCTTCGCCCGGACGGACTGCCCGAGAGTTCCGGACTCGCTGACCACCACTTCGCGTCCCGCCAGCGCTTCGGCCGGGTCCGTGCTCACTCGCAGTCCGAGCAGTCGTGGGTCGGGATGCGCGAGCCGAAGTCCCATCTCGTCGGTGATCACCACGAACAGTGCTCCGGTCGCGGCCCGTACGGATTCGGCATCGCTCTGCAGTTCCCCTCCGGCGAGTTCCGGGTTGTTCGGGCCGACCACACCGTCGTCGGCCGCCGCCAGCCTGGTCACCTCGCTGCGCACGGTCTCGTCGGTAGCGACAGTCCTCGCAATCGCGAGAGCTCGTTGTCCGTGCTCATCGGTGACTCGGCTCTCCGTGGTCGTGGCGAACACCGCGAACCCGATTCCGAGCGTGACTGCCACCACCGCAGATTGAAACAACAACACCTGCGTGCGGAGCTTCACAGTGTCCTCGGATCCGTCGGCACAAACCCAGTGTGGACTGCGACGTGGCTCAGCCGAACGGAATCTGCCCGATGAGCACTGCGGTCACAAGCATCGCGAGCGACACGAGCACCGCTCGCCACAATACTTTCCTGTGGTGGTCGGCGAGTTGCACACCGGCCAGCGTGACGAGGAGCAGGATGGCGGGGACCAGTGGGCTCTGCATGTGTACGGGTTGCCCGGTGATCGACGCACGCGCCATTTCGACGGGCTCGATTCCGTATTGCGCCGCGGTCTCCGCAAGCACGGGCAGCACCCCGAAGTAGAACGCATCGTTCGTCATGAAGAAGGTCATCGGGATGCTCAGCACGCCCGTGATCACGGCGAGGAACGGCCCCATCGAATCCGGAATCACACCGGTGAGCCACAACGCCATCTCCTCCACCATGCCGGTGCCCTGGAACACGCCGGTCAGGACGGCCGCGGCGAACACCATGGCCACCACCGATACGATGCTCGACGAATGCCGCACGATGGCCGCAGACTGGTCGACGATCCTGGGGAAGTTCACGGCCAGGGCGATGCCGGCGGCAATCATGAACAGGACAGGAATGGGCAGGATGTCCAGGCCCAGCACCACCAGCAGGGCTACGGTGAGGGCCGCGTTGAACGGCAGCAGCCGTGGGCGGAGGGTGGGGCGGTTCGGGTCGAGACCGTCCACGAAGCCGTCCGTGCCGTCTGCCGAGTCGCCTCCGCCCGCCCCGCCGGAACCACCGGAACCACCGGAACCACCCGATCCGACACGCGCCGGGATCCGTTCCGAGGTGAGGACGAGTGTGCCGATCCGTCGCCGCTCCATGAGTCCGAGGTGGAACGAGAAGCCGAGGACGACGATCAAGCCCACTACGAGCGACGGGATCATGGGAACGAACACGTCCGACGGCGACAGTCCCAGCGCACTCGCGGCACGAACGGTCGGTCCTCCCCACGGAATGATGTTCATCGTGGCATTCGCGAGGCCCGCAACCACGGTGAGGACGACGGGGCTCACCTTCAGTTTCAGGTAGAGGGGAAGCATCGCCGACACCGTGATGATGAACGTCGTGGAGCCGTCGCCATCGAGCGACACGACCATCGCGAGTACGGCGGTACCCACGACGAGCCGCGCCGGATCGTCGCGCACCAGCCTGAGGATGAGCCGCACGAGCGGATCGAACAGCCCGACGTCGATCATGATGCCGAAGAAGATGATCGCGAAGAACAGCAGTGCCGCGGTCGGGGCGAGGGATTCGATTCCTCCCACGATCATGTCGCCGATATCGGTTCCGGCACCCGCGATCAGGCCGAACGCGACGGGCACGAGGATCAGGCCGACAACGGGAGTAGCTCGCTTCGACAGCACGAGATACATGAAGACGGCGACCATGAGGAAGCCGAGGCCTACCAGCATCGGGATACCCACTTTCTTGCGATCGGGGCGGGGTGCGGGGCTCGGGAACCGAGCAACCATCCGGGTGTGACATCAACTGGAGCAAGTGTGTGGTGCATCACGTGAACCCGTCGCGTTTGCGTGCGATAGTCCCGTTGTGCGCATTGTGCTCGAGCTGGGGCCCCACCGCGTCCCATAAACTGGGCGGGTGCGCCGATTCGAGTTCCCCGTCGACCTGCCCCATGCCAAGAGCGTGAACCAGACGCTTGCCGAGGTCCGCAGCCTGCGGCGTTCCGGCATCCTCGTCGCGGTGTTGTGCGCCGCGGGAGCCGCGTGGCTGCTCTATCTCGGTAGGTCCTGGTCGTACGTAGTCGGCGCAGTACTGGTCGTCGCAGCGTTCACGTCGCTGTGGGTGGCACTGTGGGCGCCGCGCAAAGTCGGCACCATCGAGCAGCTCTACCATGACAACCCGCTTGTCCCAGCCGTCGTGGCGACAACACGTGCGCGTGGTATGACACTGCTGGCCCTGATCGACATTGCGAAACCGGAAGCCGGAACCCACCACTACGCGTTGGTCACCCGCGGCGTCCAAGCAATTCCCGGACAGCGCGCACGTGTCGGCGATCAGGTGCCGTCGGTCGCGGTGTTGTCCGACCGGTCGACGAACAACAAGTCGGAAGTGTGGCAGATGGCCAGCCCCATGCCGATCGCATGGGGTACGCGCGACACGAAGGTTCTCGCGGAAGCGGCCAGTGCGATCAACGATGCCGAGTGGCAGCTACTCGCGAACAAGCTGAAGCTCGCCGACGAGATCAATGCGACCGACGGCCGTCGCATGGAGCTCGAGAGCAGCGACCTTCCGCCGGAGTTGCGCTGACGGTAGTTTGGGGCCGCTATGAGAACCCGGATCCTCACCAACGGCGGCGTGACGTTGTCGAGGCCTGTCCCGCAGGACATCGACGTCATCACCGAGGCCTGCCAGGACCCTGCGATCGCTGCGTGGACGAATGTGCCGAGCCCGTACACGCGGGCCGATTCCGTGCACTTCGTCGGCGACATCGTGCCCACGAAATGGGCGGACGGCTTCCCTGACTGGGCGATTCGCACGAGTCTGCACGGTCGGGTGTGCGGAATGGTCGGGTTTCTCGAATGTGGTGCTGGAGCCCCGGAAATCGGCTACTGGATCGCTCCTGGTGCACGTGGACACGGTATGGCGACCGCCGCCCTGCAGCTCGCCTGCGACTTCGCTTTCGCTGCAGACGGAATGGGAGTCTCGCGGATCGAATGGCGTGCATTCGTCGGCAACCGTGCGTCGGCGGCGGTCGCGCGGCGCGTGGGATTCCAGTACGAAGGCATCGCTCGCCACGGCACAGTGCAACGCGGCATTCCCCGCGACGTGTGGGTCGCCGGGCTGTTACCCGACGATCCCCGCACGCCCACCGGCACTTGGCCTGTGTGAAACCGGGAGGATCGCAAAGCAGATCACGCGAGGTGTGGAAGCACTTCTCTCTCGAGCAGCTCGAGGCCGGATGTGTCGTACGCAGCGTCGGGCACGTAGAAGATCGCGTATTCGAGGCCTTGCTTCTTCAGTGCCGTGAGGTTCTCGACGATCTGCTCGGGAGTACCCACCGCGGGCATGCCCCGGAATGCGTTGAGCGCGCCGTCGGCCTTCTCCGCGCCGACGATCGGTTCGAGGCGGCTCCGGAGTTGTTCGAGCCGGTCCTGGACTTCCCTCTCCGTCCGGCCGATGGCGACGTTGTAGTTCGCCGAACGCACGATAGCGTCGAAGTCGGTGCCGACGTCGGCGCAGTGTCCACGCAGGATCTCCGACTTGTGCGCGAAGCCTTCGGGCGTGCCGTCGAAGTTGGTGTACTGCGCGTACTTCGCGGCGATCTTCAAGGTGACCTTCTCGCCGCCACCCGCGATCCACAGCGGGATTCCGCCGTCCTGCAGCGGCAGAGGTCGGCTGATCGCCCCGTCGACCCGGTAATACTTGCCGTCGAGGGTCGCAACACCGTTGGTCCAGGCCTGCTTGAAGATCTGCACACCTTCGTCGAGGCGGCCGAGCCGCTCCCCTGCGGGTGGAAACCCGTAGCCGTATGCGCGCCACTCGTGCTCGTACCAGCCGCCGCCGATACCCATCTCGATGCGCCCGCCGGAAATGATGTCGGCAGTGGCCGCAACCTTCGCGAGGTACGCCGGGTTGCGGTAGGTCATCGCGGTACACATCTGCCCGATGCGCACACGCTCGGTGACGGCCGCGAAGGCCGACACGAGCGACCATGCCTCGTGGGTCGCTTCCTCCGACGGCGCCGGCACCGTGTGGAAGTGGTCGTACACCCAGATCGACTCCCACGGCCCTGTGTCTGCTCGTTGCGCGAGATCACGCATGACCTGCCATTGATCGGCAGGTTCGATACCAACGAGGTCGAGTCGCCAGCCCTGGGGAACGAAGTATCCGAAGCGCATGAGAATCCTCTCCGACGATGATCGGTGCGGCGCAACCAGGTCAGGCAGTAGCTGCGTGCCGACGATCAGCGTACCGACTTTCCGGGCGGTCGAGCCCATAGTGCCCGCGCAGTGTCGTCGCGGTGTAATCGGCCCGGAACAGTCCGCGTTCCTGCAGGATCGGTACGACCAGCGCCGTGAAGTCTTCGAGACCACCGGGCAGGTACGGCGGCATGACATTGAACCCATCTGCCGCATCGTTGATGAACCAGAGCTGGATCTCGTCGGCGATCTGCTCGGGCGTGCCCGCGAAAGTACGGTGTCCGCGACCACCACCGAGCTTCGCGATCAACTGCCGCACGGTGAGACTTTCGTTCTCGGCGAGATCTCTGACCAACTGGTAGCGGCTCTTGTTGCCCTGGATCTCGTCGATCGGAGGCAACGGTGGCAGCGGCGCGTCGAGCGAGTGCTCGGTGAGGTCGACACCGACCATACGCGAGAGCTGGCGCAGCGAATACGCAGGTGAGATGAGGTCGGTGAATTCCTGCTCGAGTGCCTTCGCCTCGTCTTCCGTCGCGCCGATGAACGGGACGATGCCGGGAAGGATCTTCAGCGACTGCGGGTCGCGGCCCGCCTTGATCACGCGGGTCTTCAGATCGCGGTAGAACGCCTGCCCCTCGGCCAGGGTGCGCTGCGCGGTGAACACGGCTTCCGCGTACTCGGCGGCGAAGTTCTTGCCGCTCTCCGACGATCCTGCCTGCACCAGGACGGGACGTCCTTGCGCCGACCGCGGGGAGTTGAGCGGGCCTCGGACCCGGAACCGTTCACCCGCGTGATCGACCGCATGGACTTTAGCTGGGTCGGCGAATCGACCTGCCTCGGAGTCGAGTTCGATCGCGTCGTCCTCCCAGCTGTCCCACAGTGACACCGCGACGTCGACGAACTCCGATGCCCGGTCGTAACGTCCTGCATGATCCGGGGTCTCGTCGTAACCGAAGTTGCGGGCTTCGTCCTCGCCGCCTGAGGTGACGATGTTCCAGCCGGCACGACCACCGCTGATGTGATCGAGAGACGCGAACTTCCGGGCCAGGTTGTACGGCTCGTTGTATCCGGTGGAGGCGGTAGCGATGAGCCCCACATGCTCGGTCACCACAGCCATCGCGCTGAGTAGCGTAAGCGGCTCGAAGATCGCCGTCGCGTTGTGCTCGATTCGGGGTCCGATTGCGAGACCGTCGGCGAAGAACACCGAATCGAGCTTGCCGTGTTCGGCGATCTGCGCGAGTTCCTGGAAGTGCTTCACATCGAGGACGCGGTGGGCCTCGGTGCGCGGGTGCCGCCACGCTGCTTCATGATGTCCGACTCCCATCAGGAATGCGTTGAGATTGAGTTGCTTCGGAGACTGAGTCATGACTTCCTAACCGGGGCAAGAGGGTGGATGAAGGATGCGCTCTACTGCGTGACACGCCAGCTCGAGAGACGACGTTCGATCGTGATCAGAATCCCGTTGAAGACGAGGCCGACGATGGAGATCGCGATGATGCCGGCGTACATGCTCGGAATCTGAAAATTGAGCTGAGATGCGGTGATCAGATATCCCAGACCCGCCTTGGCGCCGACCATCTCAGCGGCGATGAGCACCAGGATCGACGAGGCCGCAGCCATGCGGATACCCGTGAAGATCGTCGGTACCGCAGCGGGGAGGATCACCTTCTGAAACAGCCGGTACGAGGGAAGTCCGAGCGAGCGTGCAGATTTGACCAGAAGCGGATCCACCGTGCGCACACCCGAAATCGTGTTGAGCAGGATCGGGAAGGCGCTCGCGTAGATCACGAGCGCAATCTTCGAGGTCTCGCCGATGCCGAGGATGAGGATGAACACCGGCAGCAGCGCGAGTGCGGCCGTGTTGCGGAAGATCTCGAGTATCGGATTGAGCGTATCGGCGACGGGTTTATACCAGCCGATCGTGACCCCCAGCGGAACCGCCATCACGAGCGCGATCGCGAATCCGGTGAGCGCCCGAGACAGGCTCGCCCCCAGATGCTCCGCGAGCTGGCCATTCACGACCAACTCCCCGAACGCATCCAGCACGGTGGTGAGCGGAGGCAGAAACACCCCGTCAACGAGACCCACACGTGGCGCGATCTCCCAGAGCGCGAAGAACGCAACGATGGCGACGGCCGGCTTGAAGATTCTCCAGGCGGCTGCACGGACGCGATGCACCACGCTCGGGGAGGAAGCCACGTTCAGCGTGTCCACCTTCCGTTCGACTATGGGCGCAGACGATTCGACCGGCCTGGTCAGTGTGGCACTAGTGCTGGGCATGCTTCACCTTCTCCGTTGTGATGGTCGGTACGACTGCCGCGGTTTCGATAGCCTGACCGCGCTCCACCTCGGAGTGCAGTTCACTCCAGATGTCATGGCGGTGACGACGGAATGCGTCGCCGGACCTGACGTCGTCGACGGTGCGGTCGATCTCGATCTCGACGATCGTCTTGATCCGTCCGGGTCGCGACGTCAGAACCGCGACGCGCTGCCCGAGGTAGACAGCTTCGTCGATGCCGTGGGTGATGAACAGAATCGTCATTCCGGTTTCCCGCCAGATCCTCAGAAGCTCGTCCTGCAAGGACTCACGGGTCTGTGCGTCGAGCGCGGCGAACGGCTCGTCCATCAGCAGCACTTCGGGGTCGAAAGCGAGGCTGCGCGCGATGGCAACACGTTGCTTCATGCCGCCGGAGAGTTCGTGCGGGTAGCGGTCGCCGAAGCCGTGCAGGCCGACGAGTTCGAGGTAGTGCTCGGCGAGTTCACGTCGCGTTTTCTTCGGGAGCCCTTTGGCTTCGAGACCGAACTCGATATTCGAGCGGGCGGTGCGCCACGGCAGCAGAGCGTACTGCTGGAAGACGATACCGCGGTCGAGTCCCGGACCGGAGATCTCCCGTCCGTCCAGAAGGATTCTCCCCGACGTCGGATCGCTCAGTCCGCCGAGAAGGTCGAGCAATGTCGACTTGCCGCAACCGCTGGGTCCGACGAGGACGAGGAATTCACCCTCGGCAAGGTCGATGCTGATGTCGTCGATCGCCGTGAATCGGTCGTTGGTACCGCGAACGTCGAACTGTTTGGTCACGTGCTCCAGTCGGAGCTTCGGTCTCACGTTCGTCACTGCACTGTCGTTCGTCACTGCACTGCCTCCTCGACGGGCTCACCGTTCGGGCCGCTGTTCGGGTCGTAGGCGCCGTTGGCGTAGGGGTTGAATTCGTTGGTGTAGACGTCGGAGATCGTGAACGTGCCCTCTTCGAGTTCACCGTTGCGGGTGAGCCAGTCCAGCCAGGTCTGTATTTCCTGCTCGGTGACCACGCCACCGGGGCCGGCGATTCCGGGACTCTTCCAGTACCCGACGAGTTCGGTGTTCTCGTTCCGACCGCGGGCGTTGATGATCTCTTCGAACGTGGCGACCACTTCGTCGCGAGGAGTGGTCTGTGTCCAACGGATCGCGCGGGCGGTGCCGTGCACGAAGTCCTCGACGGCGTCGCGGTTCTTCGCGATGAAGTCGTCGCGGAACACGTAGGTGCCGTAGCTGAACGACCCGAAGAGCGACTCGTCGGTGAACAGAGGGCGGATGCCGCCGCGTTCGAGGGCGGTCTCGCGGAAGATGCTCCCGAGCGTCCCGACGTCGATCTGGCCTTCGCGCAACGCCTGCTCGGTGTTGACGGGGGGCACCACGGTGAGCTGGACCTGTGCGATCTCCTCGGGTGTCAGCCCCTCCTGCGCGAGCCATTCGCGGGTCAGGAACTCATGGTGTGCGCCGAGGGTGTTCATGCCGACCTTCTTGCCGATCAGGTCGCGCGCGGTACGGATCGGGCTGTCCTCGAGCACGTAGTACCCGGTGAAGCTCGCCTTGTCCGATCCGTAGGAGGCCAGCACTCCGGTCAGTGGGGCACCGCCGGTCTGCGCTTTGATGACGGCACCGTTGAACGCGGAGCCGAACTCGATCTGATTGGTCGCGGTGTTCTGCAGCGACTGCGGCCCGTTGCCGTTGTCGCCGATCCATTCGAGTTCGACGTCTTCGTAGTAGCCGAGCGTGTCGGCGAGCTCGGGGAAGCCGACCTGGGCCGGCGAGCCTTCGTACCGCAGGACGGTTTTACCGTCGGCGGTCACCGTGGTGTCGGAGTCCGCGGAGCACGCGGCGGTTAGGGAAGCCAGTGCGAGAACTGCTGCGGCTGCGGCGACGGCGGTCGTGACTCGTCGGCGCAGCGTGAGGTGAGACATCGTGTCGAGGTGTCCTTGTGTCGGCCCGTATGTGCGGGCACCGGTTTCGGGAATGCGGTTGCGGTTGTCAGCGACAACACGGACAGCTACGCACGACGATTCCCCCTCGGCTCGATGACAACGACACCAGCATCGCGACCGACCCCAGTACCCACAATGGTTCGACTCAGGGTGAGTGAAAGGAGACGGGGACCGGTTCCTTCGTCCCGGGGTCAGCGCAGTTGTACCCGGATCGGGACCGATTCCCAGGATCGGAGGGTGTTGTTGAGATGCCGCCGCACCGGTCCGGCGATCTCGATCGCTTTCACTCGGGCGGCAAGGGCGGTCAACAATGCCTCCGATTCGAGGCGGGCGACATGCTGGCCGACGCACCGGTGGATGCCCATCCCGAATCCGACATGCCCCGATGGGTTGCGTGAGAGATCGAACGCGTTCGGGTTCTCCCACCGGCGTGGATCACGGTTGGCCGCGCCGAGGAACATCAGAATCTTGCGGCCGTCCGGGATCAGTGCGCCGCCGACCTCGATGTCGCGGGTGGCGGTACGGAAGAACGTCTGAACCGGAGATTCCCACCGCACGGCTTCGTCGAATGCCGTCCGGGCGAGCATCGGGTCGGCCCGCATCCGCGCCCACTGATCCGGGTGGGTGGCGAAGGCGTACAACACCGCGGCCAGGCCGTTGACGGTGGTGTCCACCCCGGCCGACAGCAGCGAGCGCACAATGAGTGGAGCCTGTTCGTAGGTGATGTCGCCGCGGTCGGCGGACGCCCAGATCTGCGCCCCGAACCCGTCGTCGGACAGCACGTCGCGGGTGCATTGCGCGTTGACCCACCCGGAAAGCTCCGCGACGTGGGGCGCGCCTTTCTCGACGAGGCTGTTGACCGGGCCGAAGGCGTTGAACAGGTGATCGCCGTAGGGAAGGAGGTTTTCCCGTCCGGCGTCGGGGATGCCGACGGCGTCGGGGAACACCCGCAGCGGGAACTCGGCCGCGAGCCGGGTGACGGCGTCGAATTCCGTTGCTGAGCCGAGGACCTGGTCGACGAGAACCTCGGCGTCCACCAACCATGAGGCGCGCAGCTTCTGGAGCGCTCGCGGACCGAGGATTCTGCTGAGCACCGACCGGGGGGCATCGTGGTGCGGCGGGTCGGCCTCGAGCAGCAGGCTCGGCGGCCGCCAGGGCGTTTCGTAGCGGAAGTTGCTCAGCCCGACACCGGCGGCCGACTGGAATCCCTGCCAGTCGGCCAGCGCTGCGTGCACCTGCTCGTAGCGGCCCATCGCGAACACCTCGTAGCGGTCGAGGTACACCACCGGCCCGGCGTCACGTAGTTCGGTGTGGAGGGGCAACGGGTCTTCGAGGGTGTCGAGGCCGAACGGGTCGACATGACTGACCGGCACATGGGGAGCTGGAGCGACTGCGGTCACGGCAAAAGTCCTTTGTCGGAGTGGATCTCAGAGATCGAGTACGAGGCGATCGGAGCAGGCGCGGGAGACGCAGATCAGCATGCAGTCGCCGGCCGAGCGCTCGTCGTCGTCGAGAATGCAGTCGCGGTGGTCCGGTGTACCGGACAGGACAGTGGTCTCACAGGTGCCGCACGTCCCCTCGCGGCAGGAGGACAACACGTTTACGCCGGCACCCTGCACCGCATCGAGAACGCTCATGCCGGAGTTGACAGTGACCGTCAGCCCGCTGCGGGCGAGTTCGACTTCGAATGATTCGTCCCGTGCCGGGGCTCCCTGCACCTTCGGAACGAACCGTTCCATCCGAATCTTGCCGGCAGGCCATTCCGCACACCACTTTTCGACCGCGCTCAACAACGGTTCCGGGCCGCAGGCATACACCTTCGCGTCGGTGGCAGCGGTCGCGGTGAGCCAGGTCGGCAAGTCGAGGAGCCCGCACTCGTCTTGCGGCGCCACCACCACCTGCTCGCCGTAGGCGATGAGTTCGTCGAGGAATGCCATCGACGCGCGGGTTCGCCCGCCATAGAGGAGTTGCCAGTCGATGCCCATCAACTCCGCCTGCGCGATCATCGGGATCAAGGGGGTGATGCCGATGCCTCCTGCGATGAACAGGTACTTCGGTGCAGGTGCCAGGGGGAAGTTGTTGCGGGGGCCACCCACCCCCACTGTGTCCCCTTCTGTCAGTGTGTTGTGGATAAATGCCGATCCGCCGCGGCCGTCCGGCTCGCGCAGCACTCCGATGCGGTAGCTGTGAGCGTCCCAGCGGTCACCGCACAGGGAATACTGACGCGTGATACCCGAGGGCAACATCAGGTCGATATGCGCGCCCGGCGCCCAGTCGGGCAACCGCCGGTTGTCGGGATGCCGCAGGGTCAATGCCACGACACCCTCGGACACAAACCTTTTCGCGGTTACCCGCAATGCGGAGTCCACTGGGGCACTGGAAGGAGCAGGACTTGCTGGCATCTGATACTCCTTGATCTCGTCTTCAGATCGAGGGTCCTTCCTGCGGCCATCGCGTCACCAGATGATTCTCAATAGATGAGAGGAATTTTGTGTGTCCGGTCACTATTCTGCGCGCATGTTGGAGGTCATCACACGCGAGATACCTCGAGCGGTGGCCTGCAATGCGGGGATCTGCGCGTAGGCGGAGTCGTCGTTGGGAACGATCAACGCCACCGCCGCAATCACGGCGCCCCGGGCATCCCGGATCGGGACGGCGATTCCGGTGGTCTCCGGATAGATGTGACCGGCGCAGAACGCGTATCCCTGCCGGCGCACCTCCGCCAGCGCAGACCGGAGCTGCCGCGCGGTGCGGATGGTCTTGTCGGTGTAGACCTTCATAGGCTGGCCCATCACCCGTTCCTGCAGATCAACCGGGCCGTAGGCGAGCAGGACCAAGCCTGAGGACGACGCGTGCAGCGGCAGCCTTCCTGCGATCCGGGAGTAGTTGATCGCCGCCCCGGCGGCAGAGAGCCGTTCGATGAACAACACCTCGTCGCTCTCGAGGACCGCGAGCTGGGTGTGCTGACCCACCACCGCGTGCAGGTCTTCCATGAACGGCATCGCCACTTCCCGCAATCCCACTGCGGCGGAGGAACGTGAGGCCACCTCCCATAACCGCACGCCGATCCGCAATCGCCGGTTCTCCCGTTCGAGCCAACCGCAGCCGACCAGTTCCTCGATCAGGCGCGAGGCGGTCGCGATGTGCAGACCGGATCGTCGGGCAATCTCCGAGACGGTCAGCGTGGAGTCGTCCAGTCCGAACGACTCCACGATGCGTACCGCCCGGGCGAGCACTGACTCACCCGTGTGAACACGTGCCATGAAATCTCCGCCTTCCTGCCTGAGATTGCCACCACAACCGAGCACACCATGAACTCGCTGCGGGTCATCCATGTCGTGTCCTACCGGCGTTCATGAATCGAACACCCCACACGTTTGTGATGTGGCACATGCTCGCCGCAGTGTCTACGTCCTGGTCAAGTTACCGCTGTAGACGTGGTATTCGGACGAGCCGCCAGACAGTCGGGCGTCTGGTCGCGGGGCGCTCGAAGGTCAGTGCATGTGACTCCCGCCGTTGATGTCGATGGTCGTTCCGGTCAGGTACGCGGCATCATCGGAAGACAGGAACGTAATGACGGATGAAATCTCACGTGTCGTTGCGGTGCGCCCGAGCGGGATACTCTGCGCGATCGCGGTCTCCTGCGCCTCTGTGCTGCCAACACGAATATTGGTGTCCACGGCTCCCGGGGTGACCGCGTTGATGGTCACTCCGGTGTCTTCGAGTTCGCGAGCAAGCGCCTTTGTGAATCCGAGGACTGCGGCTTTCGCTGATGAATACGGCACCTTGCCGAATACGCCCCCGCCGCGCTGCGCGGAGACGGAAGACATGGTCACGATTCGTCCCCAGCCCTGTTCGATCATGTCCGGCAGAAATGCCTTTGTGACCAGGTAGGTTCCGGTGGCGTTCACGGCGAAAACCTTGTTCCACAACTCCAGCGTGGTGTCGAGGAACGGAACCGGAGAGGTGATTCCCGCAATGTTGGCGAGCGCACCGACCGGCGGCAGGGACCCGGCATCGACCTCTGCCCGGGTCGCGGCGTGGGCCGTCTGTACCGATCCTTCGTCTGACACGTCGATCGCATGACCGAACGCGGGCACGTTGTACGTGCTACCGATCTCGGCGGCGACCTTGGCGGCCGCTTCGCCGTCGAGATCGAGAATGACGACAGCCCAGCCATCTTCGGCGTAGCGCTCGGCTGTGGCGCGTCCGATTCCCTTGTCGGAAGTGGCGCCCGTGACGACTGCGGTGCGAGCCTGGGTATTCATAGTGCGTCTCCTGGTTGTGGTGCGATCAGTTGCGTGAAACGAGAATCTTCGTGATCAAATGTGCGGCGTCCGATGCTGCGGCAGGACGTTCACCGTCGGTGACATCACGGGTTTCGAGTTCGAGGGTGTAGTGCCCGTCGAAGCCGGTGGCTCGTAGCGCCTCGATGCCAGCGTCGAAGTCGACATCACCCCGGCCGACACTGCGATTGATGTTGCCCGGCTCGTCGACAGCGTGATCGCGGTCGAGTTCGACTCGGCCGCGGGTGGCGTCTCTGATGTGAACGTGGGTGATGCGCTCGGCGAAGGCGTCGACGAACAGCACGGGATCTGCGCCGGAGGCCACGATGTGGCTGAAGTCCATGACGATCCCGATGGCGGGGTCGAGACACGCGGTCAATGCGGTGGCTCGATCGAGGTTGCAGCACAGCCGGTACACGTGCAGCGACTCGGTCCAGACCTCGACGCCGTAGCCTTGGGCTCGTTCGAGGACGGTACTCATGTTGTCGGCGACGCGGTCCAAATCCGCCCGAAGACCTACCAAGGGTGCGTGGTCGAGCGCACCGTTCGGGAGTACGAGCGCACGTGCATCGGTCGCTTCTGCCAGCTCCAACAGGCGGGTGAGGCGATCGGAGCTCGGCACATCGACACGGGGATCGTTCAGGTCGCCTATATCGCAGTTGATGGATCGGACGGCAAGCCCGGACTGTGCGACAAGATCGGCGACCTGGTCGACCTCCGCTGTCGTCAGCGCGATCGGGACATGATCACAGACACCGGGGAGCGAGCCCAAGTCGACCTCGGCGAAGCCGAGGCGGCCGATCTGGGATAGCGCACTCGCCAGCTCGAGGTGACGGAACGAGATTGTCGAGCATCCGAGTCGCGCGTCGATCATCGTCGTCCTCCTGGTATCGCGTCGGTGATGCGGACCACAGTAGATCCAACTAACACCAACAGTCAACCGTCGTCGGTTGACTGTTGACAGTCCCAGTGAAGTAGGTCACGCTATACGTGTTGACAGTCGACGGTCACTTGGACGAGTTTTGTAACCACTACCTCTGCAGGAGCGTTCCCATGAGCAAAAATGCTCTCGAGATGCGTGGGCCGGTCCACGGCACGAAAGACGCCAAGCGGGTCGCCGTCGGATCCTCGGTCGGTGCCGTCATCGAAACCTACGACTTCATCGGATTCGGCACCGCGGCCGCGCTGTATTTCGGCACGGCCTTCTTCCCGAGTGAGAATTCGGTGACCGGCACCCTGGCCGCTTTCGCCACCCTCGGCGTCGGCTTCGCGGCTCGCCCACTCGGCGGTATCGTCGGCGGCCACCTCGGCGATAAGGTCGGTCGCAAACCGGTCCTGGTCGGATCGCTGATCCTGATGGGTCTGGCAACCTTTGCGATCGGCTTGCTTCCGACCTACGCCCAGGTAGGCGTCATCGCCCCGATCCTTCTGGTCGTGGTACGCATCATCCAAGGCCTCGCATTCGGAGCCGAATGGGGCGGTGCGATCCTGATGAGCTACGAACATGCCCCGTGGCGCAAGAAGGGCCAATTCACCGGCATCGTGCAGGCAGGGTTTCCCGTTGGACCGCTCCTGGCGAACCTGGTGTTCCTCGGTAGCGTGCACCTCGGCGGCGACTGGGCATGGAGGGTTCCGTTCCTGTTCAGCATCGTTCTCGTCGCAGTCGGGCTGATCATCCGCTCCAAGGTCCCTGAGTCCCCAGTCTTCGACGACGTCAAGGAAGCCGGCGTCACCGCTTCCCCGATCAAGGAAGCAATCAAACAGGACTGGCGAAACATACTGCGGGGCATCGGTCTTCGCGTCGCGGAGACAGCGGGTTACGCCGTGTCGATCACCTACATGATCTCCTACCTGCACACCGAGAATCTGGCATCTACATCCGAAACGATCACCGCGCTGTGCATCGCATCGGGTATCGGCATCTTCGCCACCGCCGGCTGGGCAGCACTCACCGACCGCATCGGCCGACGCCCCCTCTACATCGGGATCTGCATCTTCGCCGCGATGTTCGGCATCCCGATGTTCTTGCTCGTCAACACCGGTTTGTTCGTCTTCATCGTCGCCACCATCATCCTGTCCTACGCCGTCTGCCAGAATGCGCTCGCCGGAGCCCAGGGCGCCTGGTTCCCCGAGCTGTTCACCGCATCTCGTCGTGCATCCGGCGCCTCACTCGCCTACCAGATCTCGGCCATGATTTCCGGCTTCACGCCATTCGTCACCACGCTGCTGTTCGTCTGGCTCGGGTGGCTCGGTCCGGCGCTGCTGTTCATCGCCTTGGCGCTGATCGGGCTCGTCTCCGCCCTCGCGACCAGGGAGACCTGGGGTCCGACCGAACGGCGACTCGCCGAGATGGCGGAACTCGAAACCCCCAAGCCCTCCGACGTCCCTACCCGTGAGAAGGAACTTCTGTGACAACGACAAACCCAGCACCGGAAACAGATTCGCCGTCGCGGATCGAGAACGCTGCCCGATTCGCCTACCGTATGCGCCACCATGTCCTCGACATGGGCGAAGCCCAGGGACAGGGTTACGTCGGACAGGCGCTCGGTGCCGCCGACATCTTCGCTGCCGTCTACTCCGACCGCCTGCGCTACCGACCCGAGGACCCCCACTGGGAGGAACGCGACCGCTTCCTTCTCTCCACCGGGCATTACGCCATCGGCCTGTATGCCGCGCTCGCCGAAGCCGACATCGTGCCAGTTTCGGAACTCGAAACCTACGGCTCCGACGACTCCCGGCTCCCGATGTCCGGAATGGCCACCTACACGCCAGGGATGGAAATCTCCGGCGGATCCCTCGGCCACGGACTCACCGTCGCCGTCGGCATGGCACTCGGTCTGAGACTGCAGAATTCTCGGTCACGCGTGTTCAATTTTCTTTCCGACGGTGAACTCGACGAAGGCTCCACCTGGGAAGCCGTCATGGGAGCCCATCACCACCGCCTCGGCAACCTGATCGCCATGGTCGACATGAATGCGCTCCAGGCCGATGGGCCCACCGAAAGCGTTCTCGGAATCGAGCCCGTCCACGACAAATGGACTGCCGCCGGATGGAACGTCCAGCGCGTCGACGGTAACGACCCCGCAGCCTTGTCGCGAGCGTTCGACTCCGCCTGCGCCGCCGCGCAACCCATCGGCACCCCGTCTGTGATCATTTGCGACACCAAGATCGGCTACGGAGTTCCGCTGCTCGAAAACCGCGAAAAAGCCCACTTCATGCGTATCGACGAAAACGAGTGGAGCATCTGCCGTCAGCAATTGACCGACCGCTTCACCGAGACCGCGTATCTACAGGAAAATGAGGTTCAGGCATGACCGCCACTTCCCCGAAGCTCAAGACTTCGGCGATGATCGCATCGTTCGTCGACCCCGGCCAGCGCACTACATCTGCACCGTTCGGACACGCGCTGGTACAGGCGGCCGAGAGCAACGACAAGATCGTCGGGCTGAGCGCCGACCTCGCGAAGTACACAGATATGCACATCTTCGCGCAAGCCTTCCCCGACCGGTTCTTCCAGATGGGCATGGCCGAGCAATTGCTCCTCGGCGCGTCCGCCGGCATGGCCGAGACAGGGTTGATCCCGTTCGCGTCCACATATTCGGTGTTCGCTGCGCGCCGCGCTTACGACTTCCTGTGCCTCGACATCGCCGAGCCGAACCTCAATGTCAATATCGTCGGCGGCCTCCCCGGCCTGACTACCGGCTACGGCCCAAGCCATCAAGCCACCGAAGACATCGCGATCTTCCGCGGCATGCCGAACCTGACGATCGTCGACCCCTGCGATTCGATCGACATCGAACAGGCCGTTCCGCAACTCGCTGCGTCGGACGGGCCGACCTACCTGCGGTTGCTGCGTGGCCAGGTCGCCACCGTGCTCGATGAGTACGACTACACATTCGAACTCGGCAAAGCGAAAGTGATTCGGCCCGGCAACGACGTGGTCCTCGTGTCCAGCGGGCTCATGACGATGCGGGCACTTCACGCCGCGACCAACCTCGAAAGGCACAACGTCGATGTCGCCGTCGTCCATACCCCGACGATCAAACCGTTCGACGCCGCCACCGTTCTCGCCCAGCTCGACACTCCGCGGCTTGCGTTCACCCTCGAGAACCACACCAAGATCGGTGGGCTGTTCGAAACCGTCGCTGCGGCAATTGTCGAACGCGGACTCGGCAAGAAGGTAGGGTCGATCTCGCTGCCCGACCAGTTCCTCGACGCCGGAGCGCTCCCGACCCTGCACGAGCGGTACGGACTGTCCACTTCGAGCATCGAAGCTCGCATCCTCAGCGAACTGTAGGTCGACACCACCATGAGGCTGCGGTCCGAGAATCGACGCACCGGTACACTCCCTGTCAACAGCCAGCGGTCAACTGTCTGCAGTGAGGCGTCACCAGCGTCTCTATCGAAAGGAGATCCCACGGTGGGGGAACCCGGCGCACTTCTCGGATTGCAGAAGACCAACCTTCGGCAACAAGCTGTCACCGCGCTGCGTACCGCCATCACCAGCGGCGAACTACGTCCACGCAGCGCACTGGTGGAAACTGAGCTGTCCGAACGACTCCAGATCAGTCGCGGCACACTGCGCGAAGCTCTCCGCCAGCTGCAACAAGAGGGTCTTGTGGTCGTCGGCGCTCGGGGGCGCCTCCACGTCCGGCACCTCGATACGAAAGAGATCGAGGACATCTTCGCCGTTCGCGCGGCGCTCGAAGCCCTCGCAGCATCGACCATCGCAGTGCATCACGATCGAGCGAAAATCATCTCCGAACTGCGTGCGGCGTTGGACCTGATGAGCAAAGCGCCCAAAGACGAGACTCTCGACGATCGCATTGAAGCCGACCTCGACTTCCACCGCCTCCTCTGCCGATCCGCAGACAACGAGACCCTGTTGCACTCATGGACCAACCTTGAAGGGTCGATCCGCATGTCGATCATGTATGCCGGCCGCGAAAAAGCCGTCGGCAATATGGACGCGGACCGCCACCACGAGATGGTCGACGCCATCGACACCGGGGACCTCCACGCTGCCGCACAGGCCGTGCGAACTCACATGGATTGGGCCGCAAGCAATCTTGTTGCCTAGCCTGCGTGGCACGATCAGATGTCGGACGTCGAGCCCTGAATAAGCCTGAATCGTCGGGGAGCGCGTGGTGGCCATTCCATCTGGGTGGGCGCCTGATCCGAGTAGGCGCGCCGAGATCAACTCACGTTTGCCGTACTGGCGTTTATGACCAGGGCGGCGATCACGAGGTCCTGCACGGGAGGTGTGAGGTCCCCGGGATGAAGACCTTCCCTGACCATGCGCTCCGCCCCGGCACGAATAACGCCTCCGAGCAGCCAGGCAGTTAGCTCAACATCGCCGTGTGGGCGAAATTCGCCGCTTCCCATACCGTCCCTGATGACTTTCTCCACGGCCTTCGCGACGGCACCGAAAGGACCCTCTCGATTCTCGATTATTTCCATCGGCACGGTCGGCCCGGGGGTGGGCTCGAGCATCAGGCGGATAGCGCTGTCCGTGAACGCGTACATCAGCTCGTGAATAATCCCCCGCACACGTTCGGTCGCCGACTCTTGGGAGTGGGCAATCACGGTGATCCGTTCCAGCACCGGGCCACTCGCCCGCTCCGCAACAGCGAAGGTGAGCGCCGTCTTGTCAGCTGCATAGTTGTACAGGGTGTTGCGCGCCACACCGGCCCTGGTGGCGATATGGCCGAGGGTGATACTCGCAAAGTCTTGCTCGGTGAGCAGCTCCCTCAACGCATCGGTGATGTCCGTCCACACGCGTTCGTTGTGTTCCTCGAGGCTGGTGGCTTTGATCCTGGGCATGGTCCCAGTATCACCTCGAGCTCGTGGTCATCTTCGCAGGCTCCTGGTAGGCGTTGGCGTTTACTCCCTTGATGCGCTGAGCCAGTCCCAGGCCCTTCACTATCAGGGAACGCGCGGCCGCGACACCTGGCCCCGAGGGCACGAAGAACTGCTGCATGAGTCGAGCCAGACGCAAGTGCATGGTGATAAACGGGCGCATCCCGCGCTCCCACGACGTCAGGGCAGCTTCGAGATCGTCCGGGTCTTCGCGCAATGCCGCTCCCAGCGCGGCGCCGCCGCGCATGGCTGAGGAGGCTCCCATGCCGGAGTAGAGGGTCAGACACCAGGCAGCGTCGCCGACGAGCACGACGCGTCCCGTGTGCCAGGTCGGCATATGGACCTGGTTTGCGGAGTCGAAAAGATAGTCCGGCACCGTCTCCAAGGAATCCAGCGCGTGGCGCACTGCTGGATGCTCCATGCCCGCATACGCGGCGCGCAGGGATTCGATCCGAGGACGCGCGAACTGGCCGTCTATGTCCTTCGTGCGATACGTGAGCAACACAGTGGGGGTTCGATCAGCGAACCCGAAGACCCAGGCAGCGCGACCAGCCTGCGCGTCGATCATGCCGTCTTGCGGCCCGTAGCCCGGAACCTGTTCACCGAGCTCGAAGGCACAGATGATCGAGTTCCACTGCTTGATGTATTGGGAATGCGGGCCGAAGGCCAGCTTCCGCACGGTGGAACGCAAACCGTCCGCACCGACGACCAGTCCGAATTCCTCGTCGTACTCCGTTCCGGTCAGCTCGTCGAACAGGGTGGCGGTGACGGAGTCCTTCCGCTCGATGATCCTCACCGGACCAGTGCCGTAGCGAACCTCGACCGTGGGGGCCTCGACATCGTCGGGATCTCCTTGCAATGTGCGCCAGAGCGCGGCCTCGATGTCCCCACGCACGACCGCATACGGCGCACCGGGCCGGTCGAGGAAGCCTGCCCCAGCAGTGCTGCGGCCTTGCCGGTCGACGTTCCAGTCCGTGCCGTCGCTGGCGTTACGGACATGGAGATGCTCCAGCACCCCCAGTTCGGCAGCAGCCTTCTTGCCCGCGGGGAACACGCCCACGAAGTAACCGCCCGTCCGCCGCTCCGGCGATCGTTCGATGATCACGGGGGTCCAGCCGGCGTCACGCAACCCAATTGCAGCCGACATGCCGGCAATCCCTAGGCCGACCACGAGCGCGCGCTTGTTGCTCCTGTGTTGCATCGTCTCAACCTCTCACTTATGCGACAGTTTGTCGTAAAAAATTATTACGACAAACTGTCGCAAACGCAAGTGACATGGATGTGACGTGCGCCATGAGGCCCGTCGTGCACAGCGAGACACCCGACCTTCTCGGACATCGCCTCACGACCTCACCTCACCGGCACCGGCACCGGCACCGGGCGGCTCGCAGGCCAAGCGTTGTCATGGCAGATCCGAACGAGCACTGGCCGATGTGCCTGTCGCCGCGTTGAACGGTCGGTCCACATCGCCGAACTGGAGGCGGTGTGGTCGACCAGCACGTCACGAGTCGGACTCGCCGGCGATGCCGAACTAACAACGGGATCTTCGTCGCGGCGCTCCTGGCCTTCCCCCATGTTCTATCTGGTCAACCTCGGCAACTCCGCGGTTCTCGTGACGGCGGTCGGTGCCTACCTCGCGTTGGTAATGTCCACTGCCACAGGCGTCGCACCGGTGATGCTCACCGAACTGCGCTACACCGGTGTCTCCACCAGCTACCAGCTGGCCCAAACACTCGGCTCAGGATTGCCCCCGCTCATCGCGGCCTCACCGCTGGCTGCTGCCGGCAGCCACCTGCCCGATCGCCATCTTCCTGATCATGGTCGGGCTCCTCAGCGCATGGGCAGCCAACGCCCTACCCGAACTCAACAAGCGCGATCTGTATACCAGCCGCACCGCATCCGGCACCGCACCATCACTGCCCGAGAAGGAACTCCATACCTGACCAAAGCCAGTCGTCCGCACCTCCGAGATCGGACTCAGGGACTGGCCGAGCCCCTGCCACAACACGTCGCTCGATAGAATCGCGACTGCAAGAATTCTGGGCGGCATCGATGCGAAGAGCGGATTCAGTGACCGATATCAGACGGACGACGGTGATTCTGGATACGCTCGCGGAGAGTAACTCTCCGCTGTCCCTCAGCGAGATATCCTCCCGTACAGGTCTCCCACGATCATCCATCCATCGGATCGTGCAATCGTTGGAACAGGAACTGTATGTCGTTCGAGCGGCCGGCAGGCAGGGATACGCACTGGGTCCGGGGTTGCTGAAGTTCGGACTGAACGCACATCTGGGGCTATTGGCGGCCAATCGCGGAACCTTGATTTCCCTCGCGCGTGCCGTCAACGAGGATGTCGAGCTCGCAGTCTTCAGCGGCCGTGAGGTGGTCGTGGTCGACCAGCTCGCAACAGCGGAGCGGCGCAGGAGTATCACCCGGGTCGGCAAGAGTTTCTCCCTGCACGCGAGTGCAATCGGCCTGTCGCTCCTCGCTCAGCTCCCGGATAAGCGTATTCACGACCTCGTGCCGTCGAGCTTGCGGCAGTTCACGGCGAATACGATCACGGACGTCGGAGCACTACAGCAGCGGATCGTCCAGATCCGCGAATCGCATGTCGCCGTCGACTTCGAAGAACACGACATCGGCATCTGCGCGATCGCGACCGCAATGCCTGGTCCGACTGGTGCCCTGCAATCGATCTGCGTCGTAGTCCCCACACGCCGCATGAAGGCGAAGATGGGGTCCGTGGTCGAGCGACTGAAGGAAATCAATGAATCGATCGAACCCGCACTGGTGCCTACTCAGCTCTCGAACCGTCCGAAAACCTGAAGGGATCGGACCGCCTCGTACTGCAACGTCAGGTGCGCTGTCGTTACGTCGTGGAGCACGAGATCCTCCACACGACATGTTCAAAGACGAACACAGAACAGCACATTCGACTCAGAACTCCAGTTCCACCGCTTCCCTACGTGAGCAATGGCGCCTGCCCGAGCCGGTCCAAGCGATTCCTACGCAGGGCTTTCGAGACGGACTGATGTGAAACAGATTTCAGATGCTGGACCAGGTGCGAACCCAACCGTGACAGGACGGGATCCGCGGTGCCGGGCTCGGAATATTCGGCGACAACGTGGTCGACGATGCCATCACGATGGAGATCCACGGATCGGACCCGTTGGAGGGCAGCCACCTCCGAGGCTCGATCTATGGTACCGAACATGATGACGCTGGCCCCCTCCGGGGGAAGCGGTGCCAACCAGGCGTTCTGTGCGGCGATTACGACGTCCGCGGGCAGAAGTGCCAGCGCGGCGCCACCTGCACCCTGGCCCAGCAGTACCGAAATGGTGGGGACGTCCAACGAGATCAAATCGGCGACGCACCGAGCGATCTCCCCTGCCAGACCGCACTCCTCCGCATCCGGGCTGAGATCGGCACCGGGAGTGTCTATTACCGTGACCAGGGGGAGCGAGAGTTCGGAAGCCAAACGCATTCCCCGACGGGCCGTACGCAGACCAGCCGGCCCGAGAGCGCGAGACGCGGTTTGGAACCGGCGGTCCTGCCCCACAAGCACGCAGGAGGTGTCCCCGATGCGAGCTATTGCCAGCAGCACGCTGGGGTCGCACTCCCCTTCGCCGGTCCCGCGCAGCGGTACCAACTGTTGCGCTACGTGCTCGATCAGCTCGTGGATCCCGGGGCGACCGGAACTACGAGAGACGGTGATCGAGTTCCATGCCTCGATGTCGTCGATGGACTCGACGGGCATCTCACCGACCCTCACCTCGCCACCTTCCTGCGCCGGAGCCAGCAGGTCGAGGACGCGCGCGAGGTATTCATGCGCGTCCTCGACCGGCACGACCGCGTCGATCAGGCCGCATCGGTACAGGTTCTCCGCTGTCTGCACGTCAGCGGGAAAGTCGTGTCCACGGAGCGCGCGATACACACGCGGGCCGAGAAATCCGATGAGAGCTCCCGGCTCGGCAATCGTGATGTTCCCCAGTGATCCCCACGAGGCGAAGACCCCTCCGGTGGTGGGATGGCGCAGGTACACGATGTAAGGCAGATGCGCTGCCTTGTGCGCATTGACCGCCTCGGTGATCCGGATCATCTGAACGAACGCGGGCGTGCCCTCCTGCATCCGCGTGCCACCGGAGACCGGAAGAGCAAGCAAGGGAAGCCCTTCTGCTGTAGCTCGGCGAACAGCTGCCACGATTCGATCCGCGGTACGCAGACCGATGGATCCTCCGAGGAAGCCGAACTCGCCGGCCACGATTGCCATCGGGAAACCCCCGAGGATCGCAGTTCCGGTGGTGATGGCCTCGTCCAGACCGGTTCGCTCCCGCGCCTGGCGCAGTTCGACGGCATAGCTGTCACCGCCGACCGGCTCCATGATCGGAGCGTCCCAACAGTTCCAGGAGTTCTGATCGACAATCCTGGTGAGCACCTCGGCGGCACTGAAGCGAATCATCGCGGTTCGCCTGCCAGCCAGTCGGCCACCGTCTCGTTGTCCGCACCCAGAACCGGCGGTGCGGCGTGCACCGTCCGAGTCGACTCGACACCGTCGAGAGTGAAGAAGCGCAGCGGGGGGCCGGGCAGCGTCAGACGACCCAGGGTGTCGTGCTCGACATCGATCATCAGACCCTGGGATCGTGTCTGTTCCCAGTCGTAGACCTCGTCGATCGACCGGATCCTCCCGGCTGGCACACCGATCTCGTCGAGGCGCGCGAGGAGCTGCTCCATCTCGTACTGTGCGAACACCGATTCGACGAGTTCGTTGACGGCTTTGCGATTGTCGACACGCTCGGGATTCGTCGCCATGCCTTCGGTGTCGGCGTCCAGGCCGAACCCGTCGCACAGGCGCTGCCACAGGCCTTCGCTGCCCACTGCGATCTGCACTGCGCCGTCAGCGCAGCGGAACAACCCGTAGGGGCAGATGGAGGGGTGGTGGTTGCCCTGCGCCCGACCGACCTGTCCCCCGACAGTCCACTTGGTGCCCTGGAATCCGTGGACGCCGACCATTGCCGCGAGCAGCGACGTCCGCACGATCTGGCCTCGACCGGTGCGGCGACGCTCGTGCAGCGCCGCGAGAACGCCGTATGCGCCGTACATTCCAGCGAGCAGATCCGCGACGGGCACACCAACCTTCTGGGGGTCGTCCTGGTCCGAGCCCGTGACCGACATCAACCCGGCCTCACCCTGTGCGATCTGGTCGTATCCGGATCGCCCTCCCTCCGGGCCGTCGTGTCCGAAGCCACTGATGGACAACACGATCAGGAGGGGGTTGAGCTCGAGCAATCGCTCGGCAGAGAATCCCAGCCGGTCGAGTACCCCGGTGCGGAAGTTCTCCAGGAGAATATCGGACCGCTGGATCAACGCCTCCAGCGTGTCGCGACCCGACCGGCTCTTCAAATCCAGGGAGACGGACTTCTTGTTGCGATTCGCAGACAGGAAATAGGTCGACTCGCGACTGCCTTCTGCCGGCTGGACGAAGGGCGGGCCCCATCCACGGGTGTCGTCACCACCGTTCGGCGTCTCGACCTTGACGATGTCGGCGCCGAGGTCGCCGAGCATCATCGCAGCGTGCGGGCCGGCCAGTGCCCGGGTCAGGTCCGTGACGACGATTCCGTCCAACGGTCCTCGGGCGAATTCTTGGGAGGGAGGGGCAAGCATGGAGTACCACCAGACGATGTGCGGGTAAGGCGGGCAGACAGCAGGATTATCCGAGGACGGCAGCGCCCGGTCCGGTCGATGACGATTGCCCGGACCGCGGCTGTCGGTCCTGTTCGAGAGTGCGCGGGCTCCGGTCGCGGCGGGTTACCGCGTTCCTCCGATAGGAGTACGCAACACGCCGAGTTTGTCGACCTCGACCTCGACGACATCTCCGTCGTTGAGCAGCCACGCCGGCTTCCGGACGTAGCCCACACCCTCGGGAGTGCCCGTCGCGATGACATCGCCCGGGTTCAGCGTCATGGTCCGGCTCACCAACGACAGCACCTCGCCGACCTCGAAGATCATCGACTTGGTGCTGGCGTCCTGCACGACGGTGCCGTTGACGCGGGTCTGTAGTCGCAGGCCGTCCCGCAGGTCGCCGACCTCGTCAGCGGTGACCAGCGGTCCCATCGGACCGCTCTTGTCGCCGTTCTTGCCCAGCGTCCACTGTGCGGTCAGTTTCTGCGCCTTCCTCGCGGTGAGGTCGTTGAATGTCGAGTACCCCAGCACGGCCTTGCGCGCGGTCTCCGGGTCGGCGTCGACGAGGTGCGCACCCACGTACGCCGCGATCTCGCCTTCCCAGTCCAATCCGGCCTCGTTGGCCGGGACGGGCACGGCAACGCCGCCGACACTCAGTGAAGCGGTCCACCGACCGAACAGGGTGGGGTACTCCGGAGTCGTGAAGCCGCCCTCGTTGGCGTGGGCGTGATAGTTGAGTCCGACGCACAGGATTCGTGCCGTGTCCGGCACCAGCGGAACCTCCGTCACCGCGTCGAGCGGCAGGGCTGTGCTGTCGTCGGCCGCATTCTTCTGCTCGATGTAGCGCTGCGGATCCGACCAGAAGACCGACTTCTCCGCCAGAACGATCACCCGGTTGTCGACTACGCGAGCAACGTTGACTCCCGAACCCTCCGAGTCACGGATTCCAATCAGTTTCATAAGTGCTTTCTCTTCTTTCGGTGACCAATGTGCATCGTGCGAAATCAGGTGGATTCAGTGCATAGCCAAGAACACGAAGCCATGCGATGACCACACGGTAGGAAGTCGCGGCCGCCGAAGGAAGACTCTTGTCCCGATTTTCGGGACAGTGACCTTCTCGATACTCCCCCTTCGGGCCTACCGTGTCCTCGAGTTCATCGGACTCCCAGTCCCAACCCAAGCCTGCCGAGAGTCTGAACTGGATCGAACAATCCACTTTTTCAACGTCTTTCGAGAGGACAACCACCGTGTCCGAACTGTACGAGGCACCCGCAACGGCAACCCGGATGCTGGTGACCGCAATGGGCCTGATCGACACCTTCACCCCGTTGCAGCGCGAGCAGGCCGTCATCGACGACCTGAACGACCCCCGGCGGTTGAACTGGGACATCATCCCCAAGCCGGACCGCACCGGCATCCCGCTGCACCAACTCGACCGCCACCAGAAGGTCCTCGTCTGGGATCTGATCCGGCAGGCCGTCCCCCTGCGCACCTTCACCAAGATCCTCGCGATTCCGCCCCTCGAGCACGTGCTGCGCGACTACGAACACCAGTACCTGGGACCGGCCCTGCAAACCTGGCGCACCTCGGACTCGTACTTTCTCACCTTCTTCGGCCGGCCGGGCTTCGAAGACACCTGGACGCTGCGGTTCCTGGGGCATCATGTCTGCGTCAACGTGACGATCATCGACGAACGGTGGGTTGCCGCAACACCCATGGCGCTCGGTGCGCAACCAACCGAGTACGATGGCGTGCTCAAACCACTGGCGGACGACGAGGGCTTCGCGTTCGACCTTCTCGGGAGCCTCGACGAGGAACAACTCGGCCAGGCCGTCATCCATGACGTCTCCCCGGCAGACTTCGTTACTCGACAGGTCCCGCAAGTCGGTGCCTACGAGTACCCCGACCACTACGACCTCGGCATGCCGGGCTACTCCATCACCGATGCCGACCGCGTGGCACTGAAGTTCACTCGGGAGACCCCGTCCGGCATCAGCGGCGCCAAGCTCACCGACGAGCAGCAGCAGATACTGCTGACGCTGGTCGACTGTTACCTCGATCGACTGCCCCAGGAGGCGGCCGAACGGCATCGCCGGCAGCTCCGCGAGGACGGCATCGACCAGATCCACTTCGCCTGGGCCGGATCCATGAAACGCGGTGTCCCACACTACTTCCGCGTTCAGACTGCGCGGTACCTGATCGAGGCGGTCAACTCCGTCGGCGGCGGCAACCACCTGCACACCGTGCTGCGGGACTTCGACAACGACTTCGGGTTCGACACCCTCGCCTCCCAGGCCGGCACCGACGGGAAGTGGGGTAAGATCCACCTGCTCAGCCGTTCGATCTCCAGCGCCACCGCCGACCCGAATCTCGAGCCCTGAGCCGATGTAGTTCGAGACACGTTCCTGCTGTGCGGAGTCGACCAATGACGTCGCAGCCCCATCCGAACCCGTAGGCAGCATCCGTTCACAGTCGCCGCGCCGTTCGTGTGGCGACATCCCCGAGGTCACGGGATACGCGCCGACTTATCCGGGCCCCTGCTGCGACGGCGGGATGGGGAAGGCATCCGCCGGGGCGCGGGCACCGACGAGGCTCAGCGCTTCTGCCACACGTTCGTCTGCGTCCGCGATCCGGGCCGTGCGTGGCTCTCGGTGACCGCCAGGATGAACCCGCAGATCAAAGCGGCGATCACCGGGATCAACGAGGAGGCATGGACGGCCGCGGGCGGTCCGCCACCCTCAGCCGTCGCCTGACCATCAGCCCTGCACGGCACGACCGAGGACACCAGTGGAAAGGCCGGGCGAACCGGCGACCCACCTCTGCCCGAATGCGATGCAATGATCTACGACCTCGAATCCGCAATCCACCGCCCCCAAGGCTGGAGCTGGCCCGGATTTCGAGTGCTGTTCCTGCTCTGGTTGTCCGGCCCCAGCGACGCTAAGCGAGTGGCCGCCCTCTCCGGCATGAGTCGCGCTGCGGTATCTGCGCTGGTGAACACGCTCGAGCGAGATGGCCTCGTTGCCCGGCGCAGGTCGGATCGCGATCGCCGCGCCGTCGAACTCAGCCTCACCGCAGCCGGAATCGACGCAATCACCAGCACATATGCTTCGCATAACAAGCGTGAACAGACCTGGGTCAGTGTGTTGACCGACTCCGAACAGACCACCCTCATCGGACTCCTCGAGAAGCTCGCCACCGCCTCGTCCGAGATGGGCATGCGAACGCGTTGACGATGCACAAACAGGACCATGAAGACCCGCAGCGGATTCGTGGGCCGGATAGCCGGGTGCGGACGGTTTCGGTTCTCGACCGACTACGCGCGGTAGGCACGGCCGCCTCGACCGTCCGCACCAGCCTCAGTTGAGGCGGTAGATGGACTTCAACTGCTGGTAGGAAGCTAAGCCCTCGGGGCCGAACTCGCGGCCGATTCCGCTGGACTTGATCCCGCCGAACGGTGCTGTGAGTTCCGGACCGTAGCCGTTGATTCCGATCGTCCCCGTCTGCACTGCCGATGCAACGGTCAGCGCGCGGTCGTCGTCGGAAGACCAGACACTACCGCCGAGACCGTACTCGGAGTCGCTCGCAATACGGACCGCGTCCTCGTCGCCATCATGCGGGATCACGGTCAGCACCGGGCCGAAGATCTCCTCTCGCGCGACGGTGGCCGAGTTGTCGAGATCTGCAAATAACGTCGGCTTGACGAACCAACCTCGATCGAGACCGTCGGGGCGACCCCCACCACCGACGACGACCCGAGCACCCTCTCGGGTTCCGATGTCGATGTAGTTCGAGACACGTTCCTGCTGTGCGGAGTTGGCCAACGGGCCGATCAACGTCGACTCGTCCAGCGAATCGCCCACGGTCGCGCTCTGCATCAACGCGGCGAACACATCGACGACCTCGCTGTAACGCGACCGGGGTGCAAGGATCCGAGTACCCAGGTAACAGACCTGCCCGTTGTTGGCCAGCGTGCTACCGAACAGCGATTGACCGATCTTGCCGAGATCGAGGTCCGCATCGTCGAGAATGATCGCGGCGGACTTGCCGCCGAGCTCGAGCGTCACGGGTCGCAGGAGTTTCGCGCAGGCCTGCGCGACCGCCCGGCCGCCTCCGGTCGACCCGGTGAACGCAACCTTGTCCACACCGGGATGAGCGACCAGGTACGCACCCAGCTCACGACCACCGGGCAGCACACTGATGATGCCCTCCGGAACACCAGCGGCCTCCGCGGCCTCCGCGGCCAAGTACGCGTCGAGCACGGTACCCGGCGAAGGCTTGATCACCACAGCGCAGCCCGCGGCGAGGGCAGGAGCCAGCTTGGTCATTGTCAACGACTGCGGCACATTCCACGGCACGATCGCCGCAACGACTCCGATCGGCTGGCGACGGACGATCGTGGACGCGACGAACGTCCCTTCGCGGATCTCCTCGGCGGGCTGGGCCCGAATCAACCCAGCGTAGTAACGCAGCAGGATAGGAGGAATCGGGCCCTCCATCTGCCGAGCGATGGAGATCGGCATCCCGTTCTGCTGGGAGATCACAGTGCATATCTCCTCGCTTCGCTTCTCGTACTCGTCGGCGAACCGCTCGAGTACGTCAGCACGGCGCGCCGGCTCCCAGTTCGCCCATCCCTGAGGATCGTCGAACGCACGACGCGCGGCCGCAACAGCAGCGTCGACATCCGCGCCGACGGCCTCCGGGACTGAGCCGATCGGATCCTCCGTACTCGCGGACAGCACCTCGATCCGCGAACTCCCGGCAGGCGCTGCCCAGCGACCCCCGATGAAGAGTGAAGAATGGTCGATTGTCATCAGTGTCCACTTCCTTGAAAGGGCACGCGCAGTGCGCGCCTTCGAATGGGGAGCTATGCGGAACTCACGCCGGTGACGCTGCCGCAGATTCGTCGGGCGACACCGTGCCGAGCAGATGGACGCCCGCCTTGCTGCTACGAACGGGGGACTCGCCCCGCTCCACGTTGAGCGGGTCGCGGCCGGCCTCGACGTCATCGATCGCCTGGCTCAGGAGCCGCCGCAGCATCACGACACCCTTGTCTGCGGTGACGAGGGTTTCTTCGGAGTGCTGAGTGATGGGGCCCTGCGAAAGCTGGGCTTCCGCGTCGCCGGGATAGCGCTGGAGTTCTTCCTCGGTCATCTCGAACGGGAACTTCCCGTTCTGCTTGATCCCGAGGAGGAGTCGGAGGAGCCGGTCGATGCCGGTGGCGCGAGTCACCATGAATGCGCGAAACGACGTGTCGTCCGACGGGACGAAGTACACGAGGGCATCGGGCTTACCGACCTCCACCTTCACGAAGTCCGGGAGGACAAGAAGGTTCGGCAGGTGCGCTTCCGCACAGGAGTCGAGCTCGAGGACGGTCCCGTCCTCGGCCTCCCTCTCCATCAGCTGCTGGTAGTACACACCGTAATCCGTACGTTCCCACGTCAGTGTGTCCATGATCGTGTAGGGGTCGAATGTCGAAACGGGCAGCCCGTCCGGCTCACCGACCCCTTCGAACTGCTGTCCGCTGTGATGGTAGTGCAGCCAGGTGGCATGCGTGGTGTCCATGCCGTTCTCGTACGCCTGCAACCAGTTGCATTCAGTCAGTGCACCGAGCACCTCGAACCCCGGAGCAGGGATCGAGGAGAAGTACGATTCGCCCGGCCCGAGGTCGTCCATGAACTCGTAGCGCGGCAGTTCCGGCTTGAGCTCCGATGGGCCCATGTAGACGTACACCAGGCCGTACCGCTCCTCGACCGGGTACCACGGTTGACGAGCGGCGTCACGACGGCGACCGAGGCCGGGCTCACACGCCTGCTCCAGGCAGTGGCCCTGCACATCGAACTTCCAGCCGTGATAGCAACACCGAATTCCGTCTTCCTCGATGCGCCCGTAGAACAGGCTGCTGCCTCGGTGTGCGCACCGTTCGAACACCACACCGGCGCGGCCACTGCCATCACGGAACACGATCAGGTCCTCGCCCAGCACCTTCGCGCGGTGCGGCAGCTCACTGGTCAGCGCTTCCGAACTGGCGATCGGTTGCCAGTACCGGCGAAGCGTCTCCCCCATCGGCGTACCGGGACCCACCTCGGTCAGCCGGGCGTTGTGCGAAGACCGGGGCCGCCCGTAGCCGGTTCCGGTGTCCAGGTCGGTTGATACGGAAGTCATTGAAGTTCCTTTCGATTCGGTCCAACGGCCGGCTACGCCGGGGATGCGCCCGGTGCGGGCATAGATACAAACGGGTTACTGGCAAGGGTTTCCTTGCTCACTGTGTCGGGCTCGAGCACTTCGGCGCGAAGGAAATCGACCACAACCGAAGTGGCTGTCTCGGAATAGCGCGGGGTCAGATCGAACTCGTGGTCCTGGCCCGCGAACAGATGGATCTCACTGCGTGCCCCGACGTTCGTGAGTGCCGTGAACAGGTCGAAGCCGGCGGTCGGGGGAATGAACCGGTCACCCGCCCCGTGCAGCAGGATCGTGGGCGGAAAGCCCGGCCCGATGTGGGCGAGCGGGCTCGCGGACTCCGCCTGCTCCGGAGTGGCTTCCGGCCCGAACAGCATCTGTGCCGGAAGCTGACCGGGCGCCGGCGTCGCCGACACCGCCGAAGGCGGGAAGTACGCCGCCACAGCCGCGGGCTTCGCCGCCCCCTCAAGTGCTCCTGCGGCGATCAGAGCAAGCTGAGCCCCTGCACTGTGTCCCTGCACCACAATGCGAGTCCCCGCCCCGCCGAGCAGGTCGAGATTGCTGTTGGCCCATTGGATCGCAGCCTGCGCATCGTCACACGGCGCAGGCCATGGTGCGGCGTCCAGCAACCGGTACCCGACCGCCACTGCTGTCACACCACGGGCTGCGAGCAGCCGGCAGCGGGCATGCACACCGGACCGGTCACCCTGCGCGAAGGCTCCGCCATGGAACACCAATACCGCAAGCCCGAGGTTGCGAGACGGCGCTGCCGGGAATACATCCAAGCGCTGGCGGTCGTGACCGCCGGGAACATAGTCGTACGAAGTGAAGTCAGTCATTGTCAACCGATCTCTGCCGCGCGAAGACGAGGAATGACCTCTCGCCCGAACAGCTCGTGGTTGCGACGCAATTCGGGCTCGTCGAAGATGTTGAAGGTCGCCAAGAAGTGCTCGGCTCCGAGGAGCGTGCACTGCCGGATGATCTCGTCTGCCACCTGCTGGGGCGTTCCGTAGATCAACTCGTCCTTGGTCAGCGGAGCCTCGTGCGCATCAGGCAGCCGCATCGACTCGCCACTGAACCTGAACAACTCTACCGCGCCATTCTTGATGTCGGCTGCAGCGCGTTCCACGTCAGCCTCATCCTCGACGAGCGAGATCGCACGCCGAATACCGACCTGGTCCGGACCTGTGGGATTGCCCGCATTCGCAGCAGCTTCTTGATACGCCTCGAACGCCGGGACGAGATCCTCCGCGTTCTTGAACCCGCTACACATCTTGAGGCCCCGTTCACCGGCACGACGCGCGGACTCTTCACTGGTTGCCGCAGTCCAGACAGCAGGATCGGGTTGAAAGAAGCCGGGCGTGATGCAAATCCCGTCGAACTCGAAGTGTTCACCCCTGTGGGACACCACTTGCTTTGCAATCGCGTCTTTCAGGACCTTGATCGTCTCGGCATGAATCTCGGCGGCTTCTTTCGGCGCGATGCCGACGAGCGCGAGCTCCGGTGGAATCCCGCTGACAACGCCCATCTCCAGACGCCCCCCGGTCAAATGGTCGAGCATCGCGAACTCCTCGGCAACCCGCCACGGTGTGGTGTACGCAGACACCGTGCCGAGGACACCCAAACGTAGGGTGGACGTGTGCGCTGCAAGGTTTGCAATCACGAGGTTCGGAGAAGGGCTGTAGCCGGGGCCGAAGTGGTGCTCACTGAAGAAGATTCCCTCCCACCCGAGAGCCTCGTCATCGACCCACAGATCGAGATAGGAGTGAAACTGGTCCCGTACCTCGGCCGGGTTCTCCCGACGGTACGGATCATGAATGGCATTGAAGAATTCGAATACCCACGGCTTGATCACGTTGCACCACTTTCATTGTCCTGTAGTCGATTGCATGGTCATGCGGCCTTGATCGGCGCGGGCGCCGCTGGATGATTCACTCAGATCACTTGGCCGACGCAAAGCTCAGATCGTCAACTCGGTCTCAACCTCGATGAGCGCGGGCTTTCCGCTTGCCAACGCCGCCTTGAACGCGACCGAGAGGTCGTCAACCGTGTTCACCGCCGTCGCGGCCACCCCGTATCCCTCCGCAATCTTGACGAAGTCGATTCCGGGCACGTCCATTCCAGGAACCTCGCCCGTCCCGAGCACCCCGGCGAACCAACGTAGGGCACCGTACGTTCCGTTCTTCAGCACGACCACGATGACCGGGATCTCATAGTTCGCTGCGGTCCAGAGCGCTGTGATGCCGTAGTTCGCCGATCCGTCGCCGATGACTCCGACAACTTGACGTTGCGGGTCGGCCAGCTGCGCACCGACCGCGGCGGGAAGGCCGAACCCCAGTCCGCCTCCGGCACCGATGAATACGCTTCCGGGCTCCGAAGCGTCCAGCTGCGACCAGAACTCCGACATCGTCGATGTGGATTCCGCAACCCATACTGCGTCGGCCGGGGCCAGGGATCGCAGTTCCCTGAACAGGTGTCCCGGGTTGACCACCTCGCCTGAGAGCGCAGGAAGGGTGAATTCTGGCAGCGCAGGTAGGGGTTCACGCCGACCGGGCTTCACCGTGTCCGCGAGTCTGGTGAGCGTGTCGGGGATGTCCGCAACATAGGCTTCCCCGGCCGGCGCACGGGTGGCCTCCGCAGGGTCACACGTCACGTGCAACAGCCGCACTCCGGGTGCCACGAAGTCGCCCGGGTCGAACTGGTGGTAGCGGAACACTGGGGCTCCGATCACCAGGACCACGTCGTGACCGTCCAGCGCGGTCGCCAGCGACCGTACCGACGCCGGCAAGATACCCCGGAAACTCGGATGTCGGGTAGGAAATGGGAGGCGGGGAGGAACTGGGGCCACCCACACCGGGCCGCGAGTGCCCCGGCAAGCCTCACCGCTTCCCCGTTCGCTTCCGCTGCGTCCACGTCGGGACCCAGGACGATGACCGGGTTGTCCGCCGCGTCGAGCGCCGATACCAATTCGTCCAGCTGCGCCGCGCTGAGGCAGCCTCCCGCGGAACTCCTGCGGCTGAGTAGGTGCGATGACTCAGGACTGGCTTCGCGGCCCCAGTCGTCGTAGGGAATCGACACGAACACCGGTCCCTTGGCCGGTAGGTTGGCCGTGTGAACGGCCTGGCTGATTGCACGAGGCACGTCTTGCGCCGAGGCCGGTTCACAGCTCCACTTCACCAACGGGCGCGCCAGGTTCTCGGGCTCGACGATCGCGAGCAGCGGCTCGGACCCGACAGTGCTGCGAACCTGCTGGCCCGCGGTGATCACGAGGGGGCTGTGCGAGTTGACCGAGTTGGTGAGTACACCCATCGCGTTGCCTGTTCCCGCGGCGGCATGGAGATTGACCATGGCCGTCCGACCGGTCACCTGGGCGTATCCGTCCGCCATGGCCAGAACGGCACCCTCGTGGAGCCCGAGAATGTATCGGAAGTCATCGGGAAGCCCGGCGAGAAATGGAAGCTCGTTGGATCCCGGATTACCGAAGATCGTCGTCAATCCGTGCACGCGGAGTAGGTCGTAGGTAATATCTCGCACACTCGTCATCGAACGGTCATCCTTGTCGCGGTCGGGTACGCAAGCGCGGGATCGCGCTCGCTGGTTCTCGAGGTATGGGGTGCGCTCGGCACGGCGGTCACGACCATCAGAGGTCGAGTTCGATTGTTGGGCTGAGGGATCGGGTTCAGCGGACAGCAACTTGACGACGCACTCGCCGCAAATCCCCTGATGACACGAACGGCAGTCCCCTCCTCGGGCTGACCGAGTGCCTGATGCATGCCGAGTCGCTGCTCGGCAGCACCGTCGTCGAAATGCAGGACAACGCGAGGATGGTCTCGAAGCAACTCCGCGAAGGACACGTCCGCTGCGGAGCGCACACAGTACTGCAGGACGTAGTCGCCACCCGTGGCGTCGAGGTGCTTCGCCATCGACAGCAGCGGTGTGATGCCGATCCCGCCGGCAAACAGCAGGTGCCGGTCAGCGGATGAGACGCGGAAGTTGCTACGGGGTGGCGATATCGTGACCGTGTCGCCGACCTCGGGTCGTTCGAGATACAGGTCGATGTGCGCACCGTCCTCGTGGTCGGAAAAGCCGCACTTATCGGCGGGCTGGAGGTCGAGCACGACAACACGCTCAGTGGTCATCGCTCGACCGACGATGACGGCATTCAACAACGCTGACACTGGTCTACCTGCCTGAAATCATGTGGTACAAATCATCGAGTGCGTTCGCACGTGACCACCATCGCATGCACCGAACGACGGTCGACGAAACAATCACCGGGATTCCGCAGGACGCAAACGCTCAGGTCCTCGCCTCGCCGATACCGACATACCGAACCGACGACTGCGCTCCCCTACCCCACGTCCGGTGTCATCGACGAACAGAACCACGCACCGGCCCGGAGGTCCCGGGACACCTTTCATCTCACAGAGGAGAACATCATGGCCGATCTGGATAGCAAGGTAGCCATCGTCACCGGCGGAGGACGCGGCATCGGCCGCGCCCATTCGCTCGCCCTGGCGCGCGCCGGCGCACGCGTGGTCGTCAACGACCTCGGAGGCGAGTTCAACGGCGATGGAGCGGCCGACAGTGAGCCTGCGCAAACCGTGGTAGACGAGATCGTCGCCGACGGCAGAAAAGCTCTGGCCGACAACACAGATATCTCCGACTGGGACGCAGTGGAGGGAATCGTCACGAAGGCGGTCGACACGTTCGGCCGACTCGATATCATTGTCAACAACGCCGGCGTGGTTCGTGGCTTCGGCAGCATCGACTCCATCACCCGGCACGACTGGGAACGCTCCATCGCCGTCTCCCTGACCGGTACCGCCGCGCTGACCCACTGGGCAGCGGCGCACTGGCGCAAGGAAGGCCCGGAGAACGGCCGCCGGGTCGTCGATACCGCGTCCAGCGTCGGACTCTCACCACGGCCTGGCAATCCGGCGTACGTCGCGGGTAAGGCCGGGGTGGCCGGTCTGACCATCGCCTCGGCGATCGAACTCGCCGAACTCGGCGTTCGGGTCAACGGAATCGCGCCGGTCGCCAGGAGCCGCATCAGCCAGACGATCAGCAGCGAGCTGATGCGCCCGGTGGAGGGAGGATTCGACCGGATGGACCCGGATCATTCCGCGCGACTCGCGCTGTACCTGGCCTCACCTCGATGCCGATTCACCGGCCGAGTGTTCGGCGTCGTGGGTGACGGCGTGACCCTGTACGAGGGGTGGACGGCCTCGCATCATGTCGACAACAGCGAGCAGGCGTGGACCTTGGACGCGCTCGAGGAAGCCCTGTCCGGTCTTCCCTCCCAGCATCACGGAAAGACGCAGGGACTGACGGGTATCGATCCCTACATCGTGCCCCCGGAGACCGCTGTCGACCAGTTGGCCGGAACAACATAGAGCAACGCCCGGGGTTACCTCCGAATCACCACAACCCGGTGGTGTACTTGCAGATCACTCCGATCCGCAAGTTCACCACCGGGTTGAGATTGTCGGCTACGCCGGAACGATCGTCACCGGAAGTTCGTCGAAGCCACGCAGGAAGTTGTTGAGCATGACACGGGGTTCGCCCGCAAACTCGATCGACTTCACGCGGCGCGCAAATGTCGCGAGCAGGGCATCTGCCTCGAGGCGGGCGAGAGGCGCACCGACGCACTGGTGAATTCCCCTGCCCAGCGCAACGTGTCCACTGGCATCGCGCGTGATATCGAATTGATCCGCGGTCTCGCCCCACCGGTCCGGATCCCGGTTCGCCGCACCGAGCACCAGCATGATCTTCTGTCCTTCTCGCACTGCGACGCCCTCGATCTCGGTGTCGGCTTCGGGGGTGCGGAACAACTGCCGCACCGTCGATGTGTGTCGCAAGGTCTCGTCGAAGGCGAACTTGCCCAGGTTCGGCTGGTCACGCAACAGCGCCCACTGGTGCTGGTTGGCAGTCAGCAGGTAGAGGGTGTTCGCCAGGCTGTGAATGGTGGTGTCGATTCCGGCGCCGATCAACGACCGCACCAGGTTGGGCGCCTGGTCCTCGGTCAGCTCACCCCGATCGACCGCCTCCCAGATCAGTCCTCCGAAGCTGTGCTCCGCAACCTTCTCTCGCTGGCAGCTTTCCCCGACCCAGGCGATCGCAGGCAGCAGATCACCCATCTCTTCCAGCGCCCGCTTCGCGCGAGGGGTCTTCGGGCCCATGTTCTCGAAGAGCCACTTGCTGTATCGCAGCAGATTCTCCCGGCCCTCCTGCTGTACGCCCATCACCGCATCGGGAATGACCTTGAGCGGGTATGCTTCGGCGAACTCGACCTGCGCGTCGAATGTTCGAAGATCGAGGAGTCGATCCACGATTTCCTCCGCCGACGCCTGGAACTGTTGACGCATCTTGCGCAAATTGCGAGGCGAGATCACTGATGTCATCACGGCCTTGATAGCAGTGTGGCTCGGCGGATCGTTCTCCTGGAGCAGTCCCGGCTCGCGGAAGTTCTCCGTCTTCTTCAGGTCAAGAATTCCACCGCCCCGACTGTTCACGAACATGTCGGGGTTCTCGAAGACAGACATCACGGTCGAGTAGCGACCGATCGCAACCAGATCGAAACCCTCGCTCTGCTGCACCTTCACAACGGGGCCTGCATCCCGGACTGCGCGATGGTAGTGGTCCGGATCTCGCAGAACATCGTCGGAGAACGGATCGAAATCCAAGGCGGGCATAGTAATAGTCATGGGCTGTAACTCGACCTTTCGTGTGTGGGTATCAGAGGTCCAAGATCAGTCGACGGCATGCGGCACGAGAGACACAGATCATCATGACCTCGCCCTCTTCCTTCTCTTCCTCGCTCAACAGCGCGTCGCGGTGGTCGATCTCGCCTGACAGCACGCCGGTTTCGCAAGTACCACAGGTTCCTTCCTGACACGACGACAAGACCCGAATTCCCGCTTCCCGCACCACGTCCAGAATCGAACGGTCCGCAGGCACATCCAGGGTCAACCCCGAGTCGGCGAGTTCAACGGTGAACTCGGTGTCTTGACTCGTGTCGTATTCGATCGGTGTGAACCGCTCGAAGCGCAGGCTGCCGGGGGCCCACTCGGTTCCTGCTTTCTCGACTGCATCGAGAAGACCGGCCGGACCGCAGGCATACAGCAGTTCGCCCGGACGAGGTGTCCGCAGGAGATCGGACAGATTCGGCGTTCCCTGCTCCGAGTCGATGTGCAGGGTCACACGTTCGCCGTAGGTAGTGCGCAGCTCATCAGCACGAGCAAGGTTTTCTCGGGTGCGGCCACAGTAGTCCAGCGTCCATTCCCTGCCTGACTCCTCAGCCTTGCGGATCATCGGCAGGATCGGCGTGACGCCGATACCCCCGGCGACAAAGCGATACCACGGCGCATCGTTCAAGACGAAGTGATTCCGAGGACCGCGCACGCTCAGGGAGTCGCCGTCAGCGAGATCATCGTGGATGTAGGACGATCCACCTCGACTCTCGTCCTCGCGGAGGACCATGATCGTCCACTCCGCGTCTGCGGTTTCACCGCACAGGCTGTACTGGCGCTCGATGCCGTTCGGCAAGAGAACGTCGATATGCGCGCCTGGATCCCAGGACGGAAGCGGCTTTCCCTCGGCGTGCGCCAGACGCAGCTCAATGATCTTGTTCGCCATCTGTCGGTGTCCCGTCACTACGACGGGGAACTCCGTGTCCGCGGCGGGGACTACTGATGCAGGCATGGTTTCTACCACCGTCATGAGAACTCCGTTAACTTGGATGAATTCCTTCCAAAAGGTAGCCGTGATTGTTCACCTCCCGCAGCGACCCCTTCAGGGATTCCGCCAGATCGAATCATGTCGAGACCGGCGATGTGACCGGCCGAACATCCGGCCGCGACCACTGCCAGGCAATCGGGAGCAATTCCTCCGCGTGGAACTGCGGCGACGGATCGATATTTGCGCTCCCTCTCCGTGTACTGTCCTGCCTGTTCAACCCCGTCCGGTCGAGCCGGGCGCGTGGGTCGAGACATCTCGCTCTGACGCCCGATGTGGGCAGAGCGCACGGAACGACCGTCTCGTGCGAATCAACGACGAGTACCGATTGGTGGAACCATGAGTATCGAGGATGTGCCGGACTACAGCCGACTCCTTCGTCTGGACGATCGAGTGGTGGTGGTGTTGGGGGCCGGCGCAGGCATGGGCAGGCAGAGCGCACATGCACTCGCCCAGCAGGGTGCGCGAGTGGTGTGTGTGGACCAGCATCTTCACCTCGCGCAACGAGTGGCCGACGAGGTCGGAGGCCTCGCAGTCGCGGCGGATGTCACCGAACGGGCCGGGATGACCGGGGTTATCGAGCAGGCCGAGGCACTCGGGCCCGTGACCGGCTTGGTCGACGTCGTGGGAATCGCGACGATCAAGCCGCTCGCCGACTGCACAGACGCGGATTGGGATCGTCAATTCGATCTCACCGTGCGTCATGCCTTTCTGGCGTTGCAGATCGGCGGACGTGCGATCGCGCAGTCCGGCGGCGGAAGCATGGTGTTCATCGGCTCCATTTCCGGTCACACGCATGCAGGAGGGGAGACGGTGTACGGCGCTTCGAAGGCTGCGTTGCACCGCCTCGTCGCCTCGGCGGCACGTGAACTCGGTCCCCAACAGGTGCGGGCGAACGTGCTGGCGCCGGGATTCACCCGTACCCCCAGACTGAACGAACTGCTCAGTGCCGAACAGTGGGACAGGGTGAACGCCGGCATCCCGCGGGGATCGGCGGGCACACCCGCCGAGATCGCCGCGTCGGTGCTTTTCCTGATCTCGGATCTTTCGTCCTACATCAACGGCGAGGTCGTCACCGCGGATGGTGGCGTGACCGGGGTTGTCGAAGTGCCGTTCTGAATGCTCGTTCAGGAGCCGATGGGCCAGCGCCGATATCCGGGCTCGGTCACAGCCACTGCGGCGGTGTGGCGTCGGATCCGGCGGTGAGCCCGACCGCCCCGCGCCCGGCGGCCCATCGGACCACCGAAGCGAGCGGGCCGGAGACGGTGACAGCCAGATCCAGTTCCGGGTGCACCGCGACGGACTCGCGGCCGTCGACCGAGAGTGCCAGGCCGGTGCCGAGTCCCTTTCGGCGCCACATACCGACGATGTCGTCGAGCAGCGACTCGAGCACGACCGGTGGGAAGTCCCCGAAACGTCCCCCGTTGCCCAGATCGACAGCGTGAATCCACACCTCCCGGGTACGCATCCACGCAGTTTCCTCGGCAGGGACGAGACGGCCCTGCGCCGTACGCACCCGCGCCGACCACGCCGACTCCGGCAGATGCCGCCACTTCTCGTCGAGCCGGGAAGCGGTGTGCGTGAACAGGTTCCGGAGCGCGGCCGGGCCCTGGGTCGACCCCTCGTCGATCTCGCCGCCGCGCTGCTCCGGGGAGGAGTACATCGGGGTCTCCACCCCGGTCGCCGCCCAGTCCGTCAGTCTGCACAATGCCACCGCGTTGTACCCGACGTGCGCGACCAGGTGCTTCCGGGACCACCCAGTGAGCGCGGTCGGGAGACCGAGCTGCTCGTCGGGCAGCTCGGCGAGACGCTGCGCAAAGTACGCGGTACCGCGGCGAGCTATCAGCAACCGCTCGGACAGGTCGAGATCGTTGAACCCCACAGCCGGCGCCCCTACTTGACGATCGTCTTGTTCTTCACCGAACCGAGGCCCTCGATGGTCACCTCGACGGTCTCCCCGTCCTGCACGTACCGCGCGGGCTTGCGCGCATGACCGACACCACCGGTGGTGCCGGTGATGATCACGTCCCCCGGCTGCAGCGTCACGATGTGCGAGATGTACTCCACCAGCTTCGCCGGTGTGAACACGAGGTCGTCCGTGGTCGCCGACTGCACGACCTCGCCCTCGAGCCGGGTCTCGATCTTCGTCCCCAACGCGTAGTCGGTATCGAGGATCGGACCGAAACCGCTGGACTTCTCGAACGTCTTACCCTGGTCCCACTGCAAGGTGCGGTACTGGTAGTCGCGCATCGTGTAGTCGTTGATGACCGAGTAGCCGGCGATGTACCCGGCGGCGTCGGTCTCGGACACCTGGTAGGCCTGCTTGCCGATCACCGCCGCCAGCTCTGCTTCCCAGTCGATCTGGCCGGCCGCGTAGGCGGGGACGATGACATCGTCGTACGGCCCGGTGAGCGCTTCCTTGAACTTCGAGAACAGGGTCGGGTACTCCGGCAGATCTCGACCCATCTCCTTGATGTGCGTGGCGTAGTTGAGTCCGACGCACACGATCTTGCCCGGGCTCGGGACGACAGGAGCCCAGTCGGCCCCGTCGAGGCCGACGGTCACGCCGGACGCATTTTCGGCCAACGAACTCCAGTTCGCGTCGTTGAGCAATGCGGACAAGTCCGCGTAGCCGTCGATCACGGTGGCAGTGGTGTTCGAGTCGAGACGGACGGCGACGGTGGTACCGCCGCGGCGGAGGGTGGCAAGTCGCATGAATCAGGCTCCTTCGGATATATGAGTGCGATTGAAGTGCAGGCGTTCGACGATCGGCGCGTCGGAGAAGGCGAACAGGTCGATGCCACCATCGGTGTCCAGGGACCACTCCACCCACGACGGCACGGCGATCATGTCGCCCTTGCCGACGACGTGTTCGACGCCGCCGAGCAAGAACCTGCCACGCCCCTCGAAGACCTGGAAGACGGTCGATCCCACGTCGCGACGCGGCCTCGAGCCTGCACCGGCCCGAAGCCGGTGGAACTCGGCACGGATGGTCGGCATGACGTCACCACCGGTTGTGGGGTTGGTGTAGCGGACGGCGGCGTGACCCGGTTCCGGCGTCGCGGCATGCCCCTCGTCCTCGAGCGCCAACTGCTCGGTCAGCGCGCGGTCGGTGTGTTCCCACCGGTAACAAGCGATGGGAGAACTCGTCCGACGGTCCAGGCCGACGAGCGGACGCAGACCCGGATGCGCCCACAGCCGCTCGGACCGCGAGATGTCGGGGGTCGACTCATCGGTGACTCCGTCGGAACCGAATTCGAAGAATCCCGTGTCGGTGTAATGCACGAACGGGATGTCCAAGCCGTCGATCCACGCCATCGGCTGATCGGTCTCGTTGTGATGAGCATGGAAGTTCCAGCCGGGGGTGAGCAGGAAGTCGCCTCGACGCATCGCAACGGGATCACCGTTGACGACCGTCCAGACGCCCTCGCCCTCGACCACGAACCGGAAAGCGTTCTGCGCGTGCCGGTGTTCGGGGGCGGTTTCCTTCGGGCCCAGGTACTGGATCGCGGCCCACAACGTCGGCGTCACGTACGGAACGCCACCCAGGCCGGGGTTCGCCAGCGCGATCGCACGGCGCTCACCGCCACGACCGACCGGAACCAAATCACCGGCCCGCTGGGCCAGCGGGTACAGGGTGGACCACTTCCAGACGAACGGCACCGCTTTCGAAGCGGGCGCCATCGGCATCAGATCACCGAGCTGGGTCCACAGCGGATTCAGGTTCTCAGACTCGAAATCCGAGTAGAGCTGCTGGAGTTCAAGATCTTCAGCGGGGGTTGATTCGGTTGTGTGGGCCACGAAACTCCTAGGTTTGACGTTGCGCCCACGGCCGAGAGGCCCGTGGGCCCGGTGACCGATTCGAGTCGGTCCTCACGAGTTGCCCTGGTAGGTGTCCACCTGAGTACCTGCGGGTGGCTCAGGAGATTGCCTTGTTCCGCACGCTGTCGAGGAAGTTCCTGCTGTTTCCGTCGTACTGATCGTGCTCGATGTAGTGGCCGAGGCCCGGGAGCTTGATGTACGTGAACGACATTCCGGACGAAAGTCGCGATTCCAGCGTTGGCACGATTCCGACCTGCGCGGCTGCTCGCTTCACTGCCTCGAGATCGTCCACCAAGACCGCGGTGTGGTGGAACACGAGCTGGAAATCCTCGCTGTCCGTAAGGAACTCGGACCACAAGTCGACCAGCCCGTCAACCGGCTCGAGCACCTCTATGCAGATATCCCGCCCGGCCGAGAACGCACAGCGAAGGCTCGCCGTCCCCGTCCGACCGTCCGCGGTCGTCGCGGGAAACGACGGCTCGAACGGAACGAACTCCTCGACGCCGAGCTCCTTGGACAGGACGTCGATTGCTCGCTCGCGGTCGTTGGTCACATATCCCAGCTTGTAGAAGCCAGGATGCGCCACAAAGCCGGCAAAGGAAACGTCGGTCATTCGCACAACTCCGTTCATCGGTCCGACAGGAGCGATGCCCGCCGGTAGCTATAGTTGAGGCTTCCCCGGCGTCCGCCGGGTGCCTACCTACCTGCGCCGTTGGTCCGCCGAGCAGCTCTTCCCCACCTTAAGGTCCTCGTCCGGCGGGAAGCGGCCCGCGCAGGCGGATTCCACGGCGCGGAACGCCGGTAGTCCCCGTGTCAGACGCGGGGCACACCTCGACTGTCTGGTCCGCCACCAATGTGTCGGGACCTGCCTCCGCCCGTCGATCGCCTCGTCACCGAGGCTCGGCGCCCAGCGCCGCCAGCGACGACCCGGTCGCGGTCCGGTAGTTCTCCAGGATCTTCCGGATCTCCTCGGACCCGATGACCTCTTCGACATCGGTGAACGGACGATCGCCAGTGCGCTCGTACACCTCACGCAACAGTGCATCCGGAGGATTGGTCCTGTTGAGCCGGACCACCTCCGCGGTCCGAGCGAGTCGCTCGTGCTCGTACCGCCGCAATGCATCCTCGACCGCGCCCGACTCACACAGGGCATCGGTGAGGGACCTCGTGTCGAGGATCGCTTGTCCCGCTCCGTTGGATCCTCGGGGAACCATGGGATGAGCGGCATCGCCGAGAAGGGTGATCCGGCCCTGCGTCCAGAACGGCAGCGGATCCTGGTCGACCATCGGGTACTCGAACACCTCGTCGGCGCCCCGGAGCATTGTCGGCACGTCGAGCCACTCGAACGTCCAATCCAGGAACGGTTCGATGAACTCGGTGTTCGTCACCTTGCGATTCCAGTCGCGGTCGGCGCGCTGCGGCACCTTCAGCTCCGCGACCCAGTTGACCAATTGGGTCCCGTCGCCGTAATCGAGTATCGGGTAGATCACGAGCTTGCCGGTCTCGAGCCAACCCGCACGGATCATGCTCGCGCCGTCGAGGATGCTCTCCATCCGCGTCGTGCCACGCCACATTGTGTAGCCGGTGTAGAGCAGCCCCTCATGCTCGGGATGCAGATGCTTGCGAACCACAGAGTGCACGCCATCGCACCCGACGACGGCGTCCGACGTCCACGTGCTCTCGACGCCCTCGGAGTCGACGCTGGTCACCGTGACGCGGTCGCCCCGGTCCTGCACATCGGTCACGCGCGCATCGAGAACCAGGGCGTCGTCCCCCAGACGCTCCCGGACCGTGCGGGCGAGCAGGAGCTGCAACTCCCCCCGATGGATGGAGTACTGCGGCCACGGGTACCCCGCCGAGTTGCCGGCCGGATCGGAGTGGATGAGCTGCCCGAACCGGTTGTAGAACACCGACGCGGACGCGCTGATCGAGATCCGCGCCAGTTCGTCGGCCAGTCCCAGCGCGACCAGTTCCTTGCTCGCGTGCGGAAGTATGTTGATGCCGACACCGAGTGGGTGCAGCGCGGGAACCGCCTCCAGTACCTTGACCTGGACACCAGCGCGCTGCAACTGCAGAGCCAGCGTCAGCCCCCCGATACCTCCGCCGATGATGAGAACTTCACCGCTTGCTGCTGACATCGCCCTGCCTTTCACCATGATTCTCCTGCCCGAGCACTGGGCACCTTCAAACCCTCTGGCACAACCTCGAGGAAATGCCCCGCGAGGTCAGGAATTCCGCAGAGCGACACGGAGCGCGATCAATCCCGAGTGCAAGAATTCCCTATAGCGGAATCACGTCTCCGCTATAGGTCGATCTACCTCATCGATTCCATAATGGAGAACGTGAGCGGAACTAAACTTTCGTCAGTCGACAACGCACTCCAGGTACTCGAAATGCTGACGAGGTCGTCCAGCCTTCGAGTAATCGACGTCGCCGATCACCTCGGTGTCGCACGATCGACCGCCCACAGAGTCCTGTCCGCCCTGCTTGCCCGCGGTTTCGTTGTGCAGGACGCACGAAAGATCTATCGTGCCGGACCTGCGATCGAGAGAATCCGGCAGGTCCGCGGCGCCGGTCCGCAGACCACACGGGATGTCATTCACGGACATCTGACGAGCCTCGCGTCCTCGGTAGGCGAGACATGTCATGTCGCCGTCCTCGAAGGAAACGGAACCCGCTTCATCGACAGTGTCGAATCTCGACACGCGCTCCGGGTGGGAACCCGCACCGGTGTGCTCCTTCCAGCGCACAAGACCTCGATCGGCATGGCACTACTCGCGGAACTCCCCCTCACCACCCTGCGCGCGATGTATCCACGAGGTGTCACCGGTGACGCGCGCGACGCCCGCCAGACCTGGGAAACCCTCGACCGCAAACTTCGGGGTGTGCGACGAGCGGGCTACGCGCTGAACATCGGCGAGAGCGACGCCGGTATCGCCGCGGTGGGCATGTGCCTACGCGATCCACACGGCCGAGCCTTTGCCGGGATCGCTGCAGCCGTGCCGACATCCCGATTCGAGGACAGCTCGATACCGCTATTGGTAGCGAATCTGACGGACACCGTCGAGACGATCCGCGAGGACCTCGTCGCCTATAACAAGATCGGCACAGAACCAGAACCGTCCGGCGACCAATGCACTATCTGATCGCCGAACGACCGTAACGACCGGCTTTTACCGTCGCGACCTGCCTCTTCGGTCAGGGAACGCCGTTCGCGGAGTTCCCCGCCCACTGGGTCTGTTAGCCCACTGCTAGCCCGTACTCTCTGCGTTCGGGAAGCGATCCGCCAGATCGGGCGCATCGGCCTCCGACACCACACCGGCCTGCACGAAGAGATCGACATTCGGCTGCATTTCGGCAGCGGTGATCCGCGCCTCCAACGGAATCGGCCACGTCATGTTGCCGATCAGTTCACGATCGATGCCGAGCCGCTCGGCGAGCTCGTCGAGCGCGGCCGCCTGGTTCTCGTTCATCCACACGGCTGCCTCGTCCAGCGCGTCCTGGAATCCCATGGCCGCGTCCGGATTCTCCTCTGCCCAGCTGCGAGTCGACTGGTAGATGATGCTGGCCATCACCTCCTGATCCGGGGCAATCAACCGCAGGGCCTCGTCCTGCACATCCCACAGCACGATCCAGGCAACGTTCGAGGGGCAAACCGACGTTGCGTTCCAGGGTTCGCCACGGCAGTAGAGCTGCGTTGTAGTCTTGGAACACGGTCACCACTTCTTCTGGGGGTCTGGTTATTTCGGATCCGTCGTACAGTGCCCTCCCCGACGTGGCGTGCAGAAGACCTCCGAGGACCCGCAGCAAGGTGGTCTTTCCCGTCCCGGATCTGCCGACGATCCCGACTACTTCGCCGTGCTGGACCTCGAGGTCGATGCCTTCGAGAATGTCGAGCGACCCCCGCGCAGTCGCGAGCGACACTCCGACATTTTCAATCGAATAACATTGGGCAGCAACTACTTCCGAGCATTCATCCGGTGGAAGAACCGAGGACTGTTGGCTCGAGGACATCTCATCACTCCTGTGCAAGTCTGGTGGTCCGACTCCAGGCCGGACCACACGATCAGTGACTCTTGTTCGTGACAGTTCGCCGTCGCTCGTCATACCGCGGGCGGCATATTGCGCAGGCCATACCACTCCAGAAGCCGAACTCCCAGGTTCACCATGTAGCCGATCAGCCCGATGATGACGAGGATGCCCCACACCGACGCGGCCTGGAACGTCTGCTGCTGGATGAGGAGCAGACGCCCGATTCCGTCGGCGCTACCGAGTAGGTCGACGAGCAGAGTGACGATCAGTGCTTGCGGCAAGGCCGTCTGGACCCCAGTCAGGATGCCCGGCGTCAGCGAGGGCATCAGGACCTTGTACATCGATTCGGTCCGGGCAAGCCCAACACTGCGCACCATCTCCAATCGCACGGCCGGCACCTGGTGTACCGCGGCGGTCGTACTGAGCAGAATGGGCCACACGACGCTGAGCACCACAATCGTGACGCCCGCCGTGGTGGTCAGGCCGAGAACCAGGCCTGCGACCGGCACGATCACCGGCGGAGGCAAGGTACGGAAGAAGTCGGTCACCGGCATCAGCGCCCGTTCCAGGCGAGGGTTCAACCCCAGCACAGTCCCGACAACGACTCCGACGACCGTGGCCACCACCATCGCCACAGTGAAAGTGACGAGCGTCGACTGCAGTGCCGGGCCGAGTTCCCCCGAATCCCACAATGCCCTGGTGGCATCCCACCAACTGCTCGGCGCGGGGAACGACAGGTCGTTCGGGTCGCCCACGATCTGCCACACCGCCAGGACCGCGGCCAACGGCAAGAACCCCAGCAGTGGCCGCGTGACGCGCCACATCGAGGACTGGGACGGTGTCCGCGGGCGGGTCTCGAACTCGAGAGTGCTCATGCGATGCTCCTCAGTGCGGGGCTGCCGGGCATGATGGCGCGAACACCATTGAGCAGAGCAACATTGAGCAGGTAGCCGACGATCCCAGTCAGGACCGCATAGGCGAAGAGGACATCGGGTTGCAAGCTCTGCTGAGCCGCAACGAGGGCCCATCCGATTCCGGCCGGATTGATCATCATCTCGGCGATGATCGCCACCACGAGAGCCGTCACCACACCCAGCCGAAGTCCGATGAGGATCGACGGTGCCGCAGATGGGATGACCACCTTCCAAATCCGCTCGGTTCGAGAGAGGTGCAGTACCCGGCACACCTCCACGAGGCGCCCGTTGAACTGTGCAACCCCGCCGATCGTGCTGATCAGGATCGGCCAAGTCGCAGCGAACGTGGCAACCAGCACCTCGGATTCCAGTGCCGGGCCGAGGAGAAGGAGCACGACCGGCATCAGTGCGGTGGCAGGAATCCCGCGCAAGAACTCCACAGTGGTCGACGTCAGTGCCCGCGCGACCTTCGACAGGCCCATCAGCGTTCCGAGGCCGACTCCAATCACCAAGGCCGCCAACGAAGCCAGTAGCGTCACCATGAGCGTGTGCCCCAGGTGAGCGAGCATGTCGCCGTTCACGAGTTCGTCGACCAGTGCGACGAGAACCTCGGTCGGCGCAGGCAGATAGGTGAAGTCGATGATGCGGGTTTGGACCAGCACCTGCCACAGAACCACGATGGCAAGAACGACGAGCCAGCCGGAAAGGTTCATGCGGTCCGCTAACCGAGACGGCGTGAACCGGCCGCCTTCCACTCGAGTCCGGCTGCTCGCCGAATTTTTCGACGACCCTTGGGTACTGGAACGATCACCGTCTGCACCCTCGGAGAGAACCTCAACTTCCATCGCGTGCTGTTCTCCTTCGAATGACGCTGGCATCGGACAGCGTCAACGTACGGGCACGTGTGACTCGACTCACTTTCGATGGCAAGGATTCCTCAGTACGGAATGGCCTTCTGGCCATCTACCACTCGAACTGTCCTCGGCGACCCTTACTCCCTGGTCCGAACACACTCGACTCATCGACCAATTACGAGGAGTCAACGTTGTGAGCCCAGGCGTGACGGAGACCCTCATGGTGGCCGCGAGCCACGACGATCGGTTTCGGGAAGCGACAATCGTGAAACAGGGGTCAAGCGACCGGGCAAGCCCGTGGACATCGCCGAAGCAGTCGTCTTCCTCGCCGGACCGGACGCGGGATTCATCACCGGACAGACACTGCTGGTGAACGGCGGGGCGGCGTTCGGCTGAACCCGGGCAGCGGGACGATTTCGGCCCGCGGAATCCTCGGGCGCCGTGGAGACCACTCCGCGATACTGGCCTAGTTTATGGACATGATTGATGGCCTACCAGTTGTAGATGCGATCGTCCATCCCTACAACCTGTCCAAAGCAAACGAGAAGACTCGGCACGCCGCGTACATCACCAAGATGCTGTCCGGCGCAAACCACGCAGCCCTCGGCCCCGGTTACCGGATTCCGCGGGAAATGTACGAGCGTGAGTGGCCGATGGAGGACATCGTCATGATGTCCTTCATCGAGAGCCACGCCGATCTGGCTGCCTATCATGTGCTCCCGATCGGCGCCTACCACGACGGAATCTGCGGCATCGAGAAGGCGCTCGAGATAAAGAAACGTTGGCCGCAGCGCTTCACTCTGTACGCCGGCGTCGATCCGATGCAGGGCAAACCGGCGCTCGATGAATTCGAGCGACAGTACGAACTGCTCGATGCTCCGCCCGGGCTCAAGCTCTACCCCAACAGCTGGGTGGGCGAGGAGATGCTCGGCTGGAAGATGAACGATCCCGAGATCGCCTTTCCGCTGTTCGAGAAAGCCCAGAGTCTCGGCACCAAGGTCGTGGCGATCCACAAAGCACTCCCCCTCGGCCCGGTGGAACTCGAGTACTATGCGACAGACGACATCGACCGTGCAGCCATGGCCTTCCCCGACCTGCAGTTCGAGATCGTCCACGGAGGAATGGGCTTCCTCGACGAGACCGCGTGGCAGGTGGCTCGGTTCCCGAACGTGTGGATCAATCTCGAAAGCACCGCCACGATGCTCACCACCAAGCCCCGCTCCTTCGAGCAAGCCATGGCCACCTTGTCGAGTCGCACCAAGAAGGCATACGACAAGATCATGTGGGGAACGGGATGTATGGTCACCCATCCACGTCCACACCTGGAGAAGTTCGCCCGCGAGTTCGAGTTCAGCCAGGAACGCATCGAGGGGTGGGGACTACCGCCGCTGGACCGCGACGCCAAGCGCAAGATCCTTGCGGAGAACTACGCGGCGATGCACGGCTTCGACCTGCAGGCCCGACTCGACGCCATCAAGGGCGACGAGGTCGACCGGCTGCGCGCGACCTTCACCGAGACTCCGGCACCCTATTCCCAGACCACCCTTGCGGACTACGTGAGCTGAAACCTTCTCTACGGAAACCGAATGGAGGGGCTGCCCGAGCCGGGCAGCCCCTCCATTCGCGTGGGGAATCAGTGCTGGGGAGTCACTCCTGACACTCAGCAGCGTCAATGTTTGATGTCGACCAGCGGGAAGGACCGGTGGCTGCGCAGCGCGGACCGCGCATGATCGGCAACCATCTCGGGAAGCCATTCTGCAGCGAAGTCGACTTCGACATCGACCTCGTCGACCCAGTCGATCGCACCGACCTCGGCGCGGATCTTCGCCTCCATGATTCCCAACTGCATGCACACATTGCTGGTGAGCTGCAACTTGATTCGAGCCGCGGACCCGTGCCGCTCGGCACTCAGCACCAGCCCCATATCGATCAGATCGATCGGAACCCCGGTCGCGATGCTGCACGGATCCGCGATGCCGTGCAACGTCAGCGCGAGGTCCGGATCGAACATGCTCTCGTCCGGACGTTGGGGAGCTTCGCCCAGGTGACTTACCAATTCCATGTCACAACTCCTTGCCCTGTGCTCGCAGATTACCCAAGGCGGAGGTGTAGAGCCGCTCGAACTCCATCTTCGTCTCGCGAATGAACTCGAGGTGGGGCATCTTCCAGTAGGAATCCGGGAAGTCGTTGCCGTAGGTTCCGTCGTCGGAGAAAACTTCCATCTCCCAGTAGCTGCGGTAGCCTGCCGCGAGCAAAGCTTCGATGATCGGGCCGGCTGTCGCTCGTCCCCGGCCCGGCAGTTCGCGGTCGAAGCCGCTCCGCTCCTCCACTCGGGCATCACACACCTGGACACTATTGATGTAGTGCCCGTACTCAGCGATCCGCTCGAGCAGATCCGGCTCGGGCCAGCTGTGGAAGACATCGAACATGATGCCGATGTTCGGGCTGCCGATCTCGCCGATCATCGCGGCCATGTCCGGAAGCGTGTGGACCGGGCACCCGCGGCGCTCGGCAAGCAACTCGAAGCCGATCAACACGTTGTGCTCCTCGGCAACTTTCGCGATCGTCTTCAGGTTCGGCACCAGTTCTTCGATCGGACCTTTTGGATTCGTCGCGTCTCCACTGGTCCCGGGGGCCACTGCGATCACCGCCGGCATGAACTTGGACAGGCGTTCGATGCTGCGGCAGATGAGCTCGGTCCGGGCCGCCGGTTCCTGCGGAGTGCCGGGCAGATCGAACGGGATCCCCAGCACGGAGTGCCGTTCGGGCACCGCTGTACTGGTGGCGATACCACGCTCAGCCATGAAGTCCAACAGCTTGTTGTCGTCGCCCGGAGCGAACTTGCCCTCCCACAACCCCACTGCCGACGCGCCCACCTGTGCAGCCTGGTCGACGTCGTCGTACGCCGAATTGTGCGGGGTCGAGTAAGAACATACGGCGAACTGAGGCCGCTCGATGTCCGGGAACGAGCGGGGTTCGAGTGGGGTCATGAAAATCTGCCTCCGGGATCATATTGTTTTCGACTACGCTAGCGAGACCTGAGCGACCCGATCGCCCTCGATCGAGGAGTTCCGCAAAGGGGAATCCGTCTCGATACACGCCCCCCAAGCTCCGGCGAACAGCGCTACTGCGTCAATCTCCCGATGAGCGACGGCCGGACGTTGCGCCATGCGGAACTCGGGCGGCTACGAGTCACTGGATGCGGAGCTCTCCGTAGGGTTCATCGAGAGGACCCGAATGAAACCGACTACACCAAGGACACCGAAGATGCCAGTGCCGGCCGCAGCGCCAGGAAGCGTCCCGATCTACAGCCGATTCGTCAACATCGGCGGTATCCGGACCCACTACCTCGACGCCGGCGACGGACCCACCATCGTCCTCCTCCACTCCGGAGAGTACGGCGGCTGCGCCGAAATCTGCTGGGAATACAACATTGCGGCACTGGCCGAGACGCATCGCATCATCGCCCCCGACTGGCTCGGCTTCGGCCAGACCGACAAGATCCGCGACTTCGTGTCCGGCTCGGAGCGAATGGTCCGGCACATGGTCGCCTTCCTCGAGACCATGGCGGTCGACGACGCCGACTTCATCGGGGCCTCGATGGGCGCGACGACGCTCCTCCGCGAGGCGTCGTCCGGGCGGTGTCGCTTCCCCGTTCGGCGGATGGTCACTGCCAGCGGTGGCGGTTTCGTCCCCGACAACGATGACCGGCGCAAGATCCTCGACTACGACGGCTCCCCCGAAGCGATGAGAACAATCCTCCAGGCCAACTTCGTGGATCCCGTGTGGTACACCGACGAGAACTATGTGAACCGCCGCGTCGCTGCGAGCACGGCACCCGGCGCCTGGGAAGCCGTCGCTGCCGCGCGTTTCAAGTCCCCACTGATACCGCCGCGGTCGCAGTTCGGACAGCCGGACTCAATCGCTTACGAGGCGATCGAGTTCCCGACCCTCGCCATTGCCGGCGGGAAGGACCTCCTGCGCGAGCCCGGATACCACACGGTGCTCGAACGGATACCGCACAGCGAGGTCGTCGTGATCGAAGACGCCGGCCATCTGTTGCACATCGAGCGCGCCGACAGGTTCAACGAGTTGGCGATCGAGTTCTTGAATCGACCCTGACGCACGACCGGGCGGGGGTATCGACGTGCAGTTTCCTGCAACTGCGCGAGACCTTCCGGTGCGGTGCGGAACGCACGTCTCCTTCAGGAACAGATCGCAGCGACTTCAAGAGTTGACAAATATTCATCACAAATGGATGGTTAGCGCGGAATCGCTACTCGAGCTAGGAAGACCTTTGACCACAAAGTCCTCGACCACCACACTCGAACAGACCGAAAGGCTGTGGATCGAGGCGATGCTCGCCCCGACCACCGAGCTGATGGCGTCGCTTCTCCATTCGCAGTTCATAGCTGTCCATGGCCCAATCGGCCACATCGAGGGGCCAGAGCAGTTCCTGGCCGACACCGCTAAGCGTGCTACGCCTCAGCGCATTACAGTCCTCGACGCTACCGTGCGGCACTTCAATGACATGGCGACCGTGAGCTGCATCCAGGAGATGCACGTTCCCTTCGCGCCGGGAGTGCCTCCGTTCGCCATCCAAGCCGCGGTCACACGAGTCTGGGTATATGAGAGCGACGCCTGGAAACTCGCCCACCTCCAGATGGCGCGGAGAGTGACACCGGGCTGAGAAGCCCGGCCACGCTCGAACGATGCTCAGGACCGCACCGGCCAGAGCCAACACAACCCAGACCGCCAAGGCCACGGCGCCTGCTCCTGCGCTCAAGACCGCGCCGGTCGGCGACATCACGACGGTGAAGGCCGCGGCGGCCGAGGACGGAAGGTACTGCAACAGCGAATCCCAGCTGTCCGGCAGGAGACCGCTCGCGATGGCGGGCAGCACCAGGACACCCGCGATCAACGTACCGATGCTCGCCGCCACTCCCCGCAGCATGACGCCCAACCCCAAGCCGATGAGCGCGATCGCGGTGAGATAGCCGGCCATGCCGAGCACGGAACGCAGTACCTCCCCGTCGCTCAGCGAAACCGTTTCTCCCCCACCTGCCGACAGGATTACCATACCGACGCCGAATGCCCCGACCACGCCTATCAGAGATGTAATGAGGGAGACGGCGGACAGCACAACAGCTTTCGCGACAACCACCTGCCAGCGACGCGGCACCGCGGCCACCGTCGCGGTGATCATCCGGGAACCGTATTCACGCGCCCCGGTCAGCGCGCCGATCACCCCGAGGAGCAGCACTGCGAAGTTGGCGCCCGTCAATACAGTCTGCAGAGCGCCGGCATCGCCGAATCCGGGCGGACCTTCTCCGTCCGGCGGAGCCACCGATCCGGTGGAGACAGCGGCGGCGATCGCGCCGAAACCGACCAGTATGAGGACCACCGCGCCCAGACTGATCCAGGTGCTGCGCAGGCTCCGAATCTTGATCCATTCCGAGACAATCGCCCTACCGAGCGTTTGAGGTTGGCTGGGGACGCGAACTCGCGTCGCGACCGCCACTTCTTCGGTTTCGCGGGTGATGGTCATCCGGCTGCCTTTCCCGGTGCGGTGGCGACGGTCGCGGAGTACTCCACGCTGCCCTTCGTGAGTTCGAGATAAGCCGCTTCCAACGAAGCCTCGACCGGCGCGAGTTCGTGAATACGGAGTCCGTGCTCAGCAGCCACGTCGCCGATGGCCGAGGAACTCAGCCCGCGCACCTCGAGACGGCCGTTCTCCCGGGAGGCCAGCACGCCGTGGCACAGGCCCGCGCGACCCGGTGGTCAGCGCCCACACCGGCCACGGGAACCTCCTGCGCAGGGTCAACAGCGCGCAAGCCACCACGAGCAGGGTGACCAGCGCCGGAGTCAGCGTCGTGTCGAACGGCTCATGGTCGGAATCGCTCAGGTACGACCCGATCGCCGCCGCCCCGACGAGCACCGCAAGGCCGACGTCGAGGAGCACTGGATGGGCACGCAATCGGCTGGACACCTCGCTGAGCCTGTCCCACACCATGTCTCAACTCCTACGGGTGCGGCACCGGCTGCCGAGACAGGTACCAGGTCAGCCCGAACCTCGAAGCGGAGAGGAGGCAATGGTGGCCGACACGAGTGCGCGCTGCTCGGCGATCGCGCGCCCACCCATTTCGACGGTGCCGACGTAGGAAGCCGATCCTGGTACGCGGCGAAGGCACTGCGACCGATGTTTCATTGACCGGACGCCCCCGGCCGTCTACATTGATGAATGTTCACTATTTTTGCTTCCGGGCTCACACCACAAGGCGGCCGGTAGCACCTGGGCGAGCCACACGCCTGCCCATCAGCACCCGGCCCGCTTTCGCACTCCACGCAATCAGGAGTTGATCTGTGCCGACTGCTCGATTCCCCAGGAGAATCATGAACTATGCCGCCCTCCCGACCACAAGTTCCCGCGTCGCCGACGCCACCTTGGCCGAGTCCGACCTCGAGATCGTCTTCCGAACACTCACCGGAACCTCACCGAGCGCAGAAGACTCGGCAGTGATACGGGAGGCACTCCGAATGCTGGACATCCCCCCATCCCCACAGCGGAACCCTCTACCGGTTCCCCATCCAGTACTACCTCGCGGAGTAACGGCCCGCACGGGAGTCGACACAGGTGGTTACCAACGAATCGTGAAAGTGGCCTGATGATCTCCACTTTCTTCCTTCGGCCTGCCGGTCATGCACTGACCCTCGTGCTCGTAGTTGCCGACTCCATCCTTGCGCCACAAATACCGGAGTTACCCGACTGGGACGAAACATTCGTCCCTCCTCACGGCTGATATCGATAGCGCCTCGCCTGTCGGCAACACCCCTCGGCGCAGCGGACGTAGTTGCGCACAGCTACCACCCCGCGGGATCGCGATCGCACGACCTCGCAGGGTGCGAATATATGGCATCCCGAATCGAGCCGGACGCCGCAGTAGTCAATACTCCTGTTGCTCCATATGTTTCACAACCACTTCACATGTTTCGCAACTGCGATCACCGCGTGTCTCTACCTCCGGCCGCATCGCCGTCGGTCGCCGCTACGAGGTGGCCGGCTCTTGGGCCGGCAGTCCGAAGAACCGACCCTGGTGGAAAAGTAGTGACTGCGTCCCCGGTACCGAATCGAGACCGACCACATCGCCGATCACGATGCAATGATCACCGGTTTCGTACACCTCAGCCAGCCGGCAGTCAACCCACGCCGCGACACCCTCGAGCACCGGCGAACCGGTCCCCGGCGATGGCTTCCAACTCACGTCTGCAAACTTGTCGACGCCCTGAGCCGCGAACGCGCCGGCGAGGTGCGCCTGATCAGCGGTCAGTACGTTCACACAGAAGTTCCCTGCTTTCCGTACCCGGGGGAGGCTCGTCGACGAGAGCGCCGCCAGGAACCCCGCTCGCGGCGGGTCTACCGAGAGCGAGAGGAAACTCCCGATGGTCAATCCCGTCGGCCCCTCATCATCGACTGCCGTCACGACGGCGACGCTGAGCGGCAGCAGCGACAGAACCTCGCGGATAGACAGAGTCGGCGTAGCCTCCTCTCCAGCGCTATCCTGGTTCGGCCGATTCGGATCTGTGGAAGCCATTGCTGAGCAGTCCTTTCTGAATGTTTGGCGTGCAGCTTGCTCCGGACGACCGAGTGCACCGAGCCGTACCGACCATCAGAACGCACTGTTGGTGGCGGTAGAGCCGTGAACGTGCGGAAATCTCGGTCCGTGCCCGGACTCGGAGTGGGTCTTGCGGGACCGAAGTCGCTTACCAGCCAATCGTGGTAGATTGATGAATATTTGTCAAGAGTTACCACCCGCACCCCGCCCCCGGAGTGCGGGGCCCGACTTCTGCCGTGTTGTAATGTAAGACACCAGTTCACGCTAGGCACGATGAATACTCTGTGAGATGAGCGGGTTGCTCGTGGTCCACGCAGCTCATTCGTTCCGCGGCGCATGCGATCTGCTGACCGGCGAAACGCTGAGCACTCGGGCTCAGCATCGACGAGGCAACCGACTCGACTCGTATTGGATCACACGAGTTCCGACTCCTCATGCGTTCCTGAGGCATTGACGAATTTCCCATCACTACCTAGCATCCTGCGAGGCCACAGTACGCCAGGCACACGTACTCTTTCGCAGCCATAGCCATAGCCGGACCAAGCCGTCAGCAACGCACACTCCTCTCTTTGGCATGAAAGGCCCGATCCCGTGATGACTTCGGTCCAACCTCGGAACATCCATCCCCGAAACTGGAGTGTCCGCGCAAAAGCAGCGGTGATCGTTGCGGTGCCATTGCTCGTACTCAGCGGGTTCGGCGCAATACAGATCTCCGGCGAGGTGCAGCGCGCATCTCGGTCAGCAGCACTAGCCGAGCAGATCTCGGCCCTGCCGGCAGTCATGGCCTATGCGACCAGCGTCGGAGCAGTGGTGGGGGTCGCAGACTACGGGCTACAACAGACGGAGGAAAGCGCACTCTTCGATGATTACAGCGCCCAGGTAGCGGAGCTTTCGAATCGGGAGGATCTCGACCCCGATGTAGCCGAAGAGATCGGCCGAATCTTGGATGTCGGCAGCGAACTCATACGAGTCTCCGCTTCGGACGGCAGTACCGTGCCGATGAGGACCGAGCAGTTGCGCGCGTTCGGCATGCAAGTGGAACACACGGTGCGTGCATTGGTCGGTCAGGCAGAGAATGCCGCCGCTTTCAGCGAGTCGGAGCGTTTGCTGGATCTGTGGCAGGCACGCTTCCTGCCCTTCGATCAGGCCGCCGCGTTCACTCGACCCGCTCTGGATTCGGACCTGGCACGCGAAATGTTGGAGACGGCGTTCGCTATCGAACGCGGCGTGTACTCGGCGCTACGCGGTACGGAGGAAGACCAGGAGGCCCTCGAGGAGTTGCGAACAGCGGCACAGACTCGTCATGCCATGCTCCTGAACTCGGACTCCGCAGCAGTCGACATCCAGGCCCTCTCCGGCTCCCTGCTCACCAGCGTGGAAACCGGCGGTCGGCTGATCGACGCATCGGTCGACCGGATCGTGACCGCGCTGAACGAGCAGCGCGACGCAGCACAAGCTGCGGCGATCCGCACCGCCATCTTCGTCGCGATCGCCGTCGCGTGCGCGGTCGCCGTCGCTCTTGTCCTGGCAAGGCTGTTGATTTCGTCGCTGCGTCGACTACGGGACGACACCGCCCGCGCCGCCTACCAGGAGCTACCCGCAGCGGTCGCCGCGATCCGAGAAGGATCCGATCCCGCTACCGTCGCAATCACTCCCATCGGCATGGACACCGCAGAAGAGATCGGAGAGGTCGCCCGTGCCGTCGACGGGGTCAGCGCCCAGGCAGTACGGCTGGCAGCCGAACAGGCTGCGCTACGTCATCAGATCACCGCCATGCTCGAAACCCTCGCACGCCGCAATCGCTCCCTGGTCGACCGCCAATTGAGCCTGATCGAGGCACTCGAATTCCAGGAACGCGATCCGGAACGGCTACAGCGACTGTTCGAACTCGACCACCTTGCCTCACGTATGCGCCGCACCGGCGAATCACTCCTGGTTCTGGCCGGAACTCGCAGTCGCCACGCATCCCGTGCCGCTACCCCACTCGAAGACATCATGCGCGCGTCGGTCTCACAAGTCGAGCACTATGAGCGTATCCGGCTCGGAGCCGTACCCCCCGTCACTCTGTCCGGCGGTGTAGTCGATGACCTGATCCACCTGCTCACCGAACTACTGGACAATTCGCTGCGTGCCTCGGACCCGAGCACGTCGGTGTTCTTGGTGGTCTCTCCTGCGACCGAGAATGGTCTGCTGCTCGAAGTCATCGATCGAGGAATCGGAATCCCCCCTACGGAATTGGAGCGAATCAATCGAAGACTTGCCGAAGGCAGCGAGACCGATGCGCAGGCTGCTCGGCACATGGGCCTATACGTAGCAGGCCAGGTTGCTCAACGTCACGGGCTGTGGGTACGACTTCGCCCCACCACAGACGCTGGTTCGGTACGCGGGATCACCGCAAGCGTGTACTTGCCTTCGGCGGCATTCCACGGACAGGGGATCAAAACCGAGTGGACGACCGTCGACCGTCCACGTCGACTTCCTGATCTCGACGTGGCGCTCGAAACCGAAGACAATACTCGCCGTGGTTCCTTCACCCCCAGCCCTACCGACGGATAAATTCAATTCCACTGTGAGATACACGGAGTGAACGACCCAAGAAGATCATGCGCGAGTGGTCGCCGAGTTCAGCCTCGAGCGGCCACTTGCCGCCCCGAGCGCTACCGGCCACACCAGATGGGCGCGCGCTTCTCCGCGAAAGCGGTCGTCCCTTCCTTGGCATCCTCACTGGCGAGAACGGCGTCCAATTCACTGCTGTTCATCGCCCACGTCTGCGGGCTCCAATCGGACCCGAAATCGCGCCGGTGTGCCATCAGACGTTTGCTGGCGGTCACCGCGAGCGGGGCGTTGTTCGCGATCGTCTCCGCCAGCCGCATTGCTGTTGGAAGGACCCGATCCGGTGCTGTGACTTCGTTGACCAGGCCCCACTGCAGGGCCGACTGCGCCGAGATCGGTTCGCCTGTCAGTATCGCAGCAGCGGCGAGCTTGGCGGGCATCTGATCCGGTAGACGGAGGGCTCCCCCTGCGCCCGCGATCAGGCCACGGGTTACTTCGGGAAGACCGAGGGTCGCCGCCTCGCTGATCACCGCGAGATCACAGGCCAGAACAATCTCTGTGCCGCCGCCGAGAGCGAATCCGTTCACCGCTGCAATCAGCGGGGTGTCCACATAGTGCTGGACAAGTCCGGCGAAACCCCACTCCGGGTGGTCGGGTGCCAGAAATGAATGCCCTGCGGCCACTGCTTTCAGATCGGCTCCTGCACAGAACGCGCGGCCGGCACCGGTGATGACGCCGACGCGGAGGTGCGGATCGGCATCCAGCTCGTCCAGTGCTTTTCCGAGCGCTGAGGACACTGCAGCATCGACCGCATTCATCGCCTGAGGCCGATTGATCGTGATGATGCCGATAGCGCCTTCACGGCGGAAGAGCACGACATCGTCGTGGTGGGTACCGGTCTTCACAGTGGTTCCTCTCTCGAAGATCGCCCGGGGATGTACGCGCTGCAGTCCCGGGCCTGAACATCACCTCGTACAGCCTCCCCGAAAAATAAAAGTGATGCAACATTTACAAATATTGAGGCTTCATCTACCGTGGGGCAGGACGTGCCGACCGCCTCGGGTGCCCGCATTTTCGCCGAGATCCGGACCTCGGGCGTCGTGCAACGAACCCGACACCCATACGTTCCCACCGATGCACACGCACCGGTCATGCCGAGGAAGTGGCCAACACATGAGCTCGACACTGCTCTCGCGTCATGATCTGGAGTTTCTGCTCTACGAGTGGCTCGATGTAGAAGCACTGACCGAGAACCCCCGATACCGTGACCATTCGAAGGGCACCTTCGATGCCGTCCTCGACGTGTCGGAAGCATTGGCCGAGCGCCTGTTTCGCCCTCACAACCGCGCCGCAGACCTGAACGAACCGCACTACGACGGCACCCGTGTACACATCATCGACGAAGTCGGTCAGGCACTGACCGCGTTCGGCGAGACCGGACTACTGGCCGCAACCGTGGACGAGGCAGTCGGCGGCATTCAGCTCCCACATGTCGTACATCGAGCGTGCTTCGCATGGTTCCAGGCCGCCAACATCGCGACGTGCGGGTACCCGATGCTGACGATGGCAAACGCCAATCTACTTCTCGAATTCGGCACGGCCGAGCAGATCGACACCTATGTCACCCCGATGCTCGAGGGTCGATACTTCGGCACGATGTGCCTGTCCGAACCGCACGCGGGCTCGTCGCTTTCGGATCTGACCACCCGAGCGATACCGGACGGGTCCGGGCGCTATCGCGTGATCGGTCGCAAGATGTGGATCTCCGGGGGCGAGCACGAACTGAGCGAGAACATCGTCCACCTCGCGCTGGCCCGAGTTCAGGGTGCGCGCGCGGGCGTCAAGGGACTCTCACTATTCATTGTCCCGAAACATCTTGTCGGCAAGGATGGTTCACTCGGACAACGCAACGATGTTGCCCTCGCCGGCCTCAACCACAAGATGGGCTATCGCGGTACGACGAACACGATGCTCAACTTCGGCGAGGGCGTGTTCACCCCCGATGGGGACGCAGGAGCGATCGGATACCTCGTCGGCGACGAGGGCCGCGGCCTCGAGTACATGTTCCACATGATGAACGAGGCGCGCATCGGGGTCGGCGCGGGTGCTGCGGCGCTCGGCTATACCGGCTACCTGCAGGCCCTCGAGTACGCGCGCACGCGCCCGCAAGGGCGTCGTGCAGGCCAGAAGGACCCGACCACCCCCCAGGTACCGATCGTCGAGCACGCGGATGTACGGCGGATGCTGCTCGCCTCGAAAGCCTATGCGGAGGGCGCGATGGCGCTGGTTCTCTACTCGGCGAAGTTGCTCGACGAAAGCACCACCGCCGACGACGAAGCAGTACGGTCCGACGCTACCCGCCTGCTCGACGTGCTCACCCCGATCGTCAAGAGTTGGCCGTCGCAGTGGTGCCTGGTGGCGAACGATCTGGCGATCCAGATCCACGGAGGTGCCGGCTATACGCGCGATCACGACGTCGAGCAGCTCTACCGTGACAACCGCCTGAATCCGATCCACGAAGGCACCCACGGTATTCACGGACTGGATCTGCTCGGACGCAAGGTTGTTCTCGACGGCGGCGCTGGTCTCGAACTGCTCGCGGCGAAGATCCGCGACAGCGTGCACCGCGCGCCGGGCGACCACGCACAGTGGGCGAAAGCGCTGTCCGCACGCGTCGACCGGCTCGTGGACATCACTGCGACGATCTGGCGTGACGGTGATGCCGAAGGTGCCCTGGCGAACGCCACGATCTATCTCGAAGCTGCGGGACACGTGGTGGTGGCCTGGATGTGGCTCGAGCAGGTCACCGCTGCGCACGGCCGCACCGGGACCTTCTACGACGGCAAGCGCGCCGCGGCCCGCTATTTCTTCACCTACGAACTTCCCAAGGTCGATGCCCAATTCGACCTGCTGGCGACCGTCGATTCCCAGTTGATCGAGCTCGACCCCGACTGCCTGTGAATCCCTGTCTCTGCACCTACTTCCAGAAGAGCGAGTTGTCCCAATGAACGATGCCGTCATCGTCGCCGCCGTCCGCACTCCCGTCGGTAGGCGCAACGGTTCGCTGTCCTCTGTTCATCCGGCGGACCTGTCCGCCCACGTCCTCGACCACCTCGTCGGCCGCACCGGCATCGACCCGGTGATCGTCGACGACGTCGTGTGGGGCTGTGTCAGCCAGGTCGGAGAACAGACCTTCGACGTCGCCCGCACCGCGGTGCTCTCCGCCGGCTGGCCCGAATCGGTGCCGGGCACCACCGTCGATCGCCAGTGCGGATCATCGCAGCAGGCGGTACATTTCGCGGCAGCCGGGCTGATCGCCGGTCAGTACGACGTGGTCGTAGCCGGTGGGGTCGAATCCATGTCGCGCATCCCGATGGGCTCGGCGCAGGCCACCGGAAACCCCTTCGGTCCCCGCTATGTCGAACGCTACGGACCGGAGGCACCCAATCAGGGGTTGGGTGCCGAGCAGATCGCCGACAAGTGGGCTCTCTCGCGCCGGCAACTCGACGAGTTCGCCCTCGCGTCGCACGAGCGTGCCGCCGCTGCCACCGATGCGGGCCTGTTCACCGACGAGATCGCTCCCATCGACGTCGACGGCACGCACGTTGCTCTCGACGAAGGTATCCGCCGCGGCGGCACCATCGAGAAGATGGCGTCGCTGCGTCCCGCATTCCGCGAGGACGGCACGGCGACCGCCGGTAACGCCTCGCAGATCTCCGACGGGTCCGCCGCGCTGCTGATGATGACCAGTGAGGCCGCCGCGAAGTCCGGATTGACGCCGATTGCGCGGGTGCACACCGCGGTGGTGGCAGGCACCGCTCCGATGCCGATGCTCACCGGCCCGATCCCGGCCACCCACAAGGCTCTCGCCAAGTCAGGGCTCAGCATCGACGACATCGGGGTCTTCGAGGTCAACGAGGCCTTCGCCTCCGTGACCCTGGCGTGGGCCGCCGAGTTCGGCGCGGACCTCGCGAAAGTCAACCCTCGGGGCGGCGCCATCGCGCTCGGACATCCGCTCGGTGGTTCCGGCGCCCGACTGATGACAACGATGCTGCATCACATGCGCGCCAACACCATCCGCTACGGACTGCAAACCATGTGCGAAGGTGGCGGACAGGCGAACGCCACCATTCTCGAACTTCTCTGACACCCACCGCTTTCGGAAGGCACGATCATGCAGAACCTTACATTCGATTTCAGCGGTCAGACCGTCGTCGTCACCGGCGGAGCCCGCGGCATCGGCCTCGAGCTGGGCCGATTTTTCGTCGGTGCGGGCGCCGACACCTACCTCATGGACTACGACAAGGACGAGGTCGGCAAGGCGGCAACCGAGATCGGGGCACGCGCGCTCCACGGCGACGTGTCCAACTCCGACGACATCGAGCGCGCCGTCGATCAGGTCGTCGCCGAGACCGGTCGCGTCGACGTCATCGTCAACAACGCCGGAATCCTGCGCGACAAGGTGCTCTGGAAGCTCACCGACGAGGACTGGGATCAGGTCCTGTCCATCCATGCCGGCGGCACCTTCCGTCTCACGCGGGCCTGCGTCCCGCACTTCCGCGCGCAGGAATACGGCCGGGTCGTCAACGTCACCTCGTACACCGGCCTGCACGGCAACACCGGCCAGGCGAACTACGGCACCGCCAAGGCCGGGATCATCGGCTTCACCAAGACCGCTGCAAAGGAACTCGCGCGGTTCGGGGTCACCGTCAACGCCATCTCCCCCAACGCCGAGACCCGGATGGTCGCCTCCATCCCGGACGGGAAGAAAGCCGAACTCGCCGCCGCCATCCCCATGGGCCGATTCGGCGACGCGTCCGAAATGTGCGCTGCGGTAGCGTTCCTCGCGTCCCGTGAAGCCGGGTACATCACGGGTGTGGTGCTTCCGGTCGACGGTGGAATCTCGATCTGATGCCCACACTCACCTACGGCGAACTGAGTACGGCCGCGGGCACCGACCTCGGCCGCAGCCGGTGGATCGAGATCAATCAGCATCGCATCGACACGTTCGCGCACATCACCGAGGACCACCAGTGGATCCACGTCGATCCCGAGCGCGCGGCACGCAGTCCGTTCGGAAGCACGATCGCGCACGGTTACCTCACGCTGTCTCTCGTGGCCGGGTTCCTCGACGAGATCCTCCACCTCGAGGAGGTCGGGATGTCGGTCAACTACGGCACCGACCGTGTCCGGTTCCCCCGGCCGGTTCCCGTGGGAAGCCGAGTCCGCGGGCACGGAGAGATCACCTCGGTCATCGCGGTTCCCACCGGGCTGCAGGCCACCGTGCGGGTCACGGTCGAGATCGACGGCGCCGACAAGCCGGGCTGTGTCACCGATGTCCTGATCCGGGTCATGCCGGACACCGAAACAGATCCCGCCTAAGCTACATTCGAGTTCAGCCCCCAGCGGGTGGCGCGGGGAGAATGGAGTCCACGTGAACGATGACCGGCCGGTCGACGCCACCCGGCGTCCACCCACCCCGAAAGGCCGTGACACCCGCGAGCGGCTGCTTGCCGCTGCGACGTCGCTGTTCGCACAGCACGGCTACTCCGGGGTGCGCATCACGGACATCACGACGGCGGCCGAGCTGTCGGCCGGTGCGTTCTACCGCTACTTCAAGGACCGCCGCGAGATCATGCTGGTGCTGCTCCGACAGCTCACCGACGAGGCCTTCGACTTCGTGCGCGTTCCCTGGGACGAGGCAGATCCCATGGATTCGGTACTCCGGTCGACGCAGCTGTACTTCAAGTTCTACGAGTCGCACCGGGCGCTGTTCGGAGTCCTCGTCGAACTCGGTCAGACCGATCCCGAGGTGAAGGAGCTCTGGGCGTCGTCCCGGAGGGCCTTCTATTCCCGCATCGCGCAAGCGCTGCGTCGCGGAACGGAGAGCAACAAGCTCCGCGGCGACGTCGACGTCGACGTCGCCGCGGAGCTGATGGGTGCCATGACGGAGTTCTACGCCTTCCAGCGGTTCGTCCTTGCCGACGGGGTCGTCAAGGACGTCTCCAATGACGAGGTCGCACGGTCTCTGGCCGAAATCTGGACGGCCGGAATAGTCCGACAGAGCTGAACCGAATCTCCGAGTCCCGCTGGGACGGCAGCGAGATCTCACCGGCCGTCCGCGGGGATGTCGGCGCTGATCAGTCCGCGAGCTGGCCGAGCAGGGCGAAGCCGTAGTCACCGCCGTTCGGCATGCGCATCAGCGTGTGCACGTGCTCGGGGATCGGCTCCAGCGGACCGGTGAATCCCAGTCCGGGATGGTGATCGAACTCGATGACCACCGAAGGACTCTGTATCCGGTAGTAGAACGGAAGTGCGGCCGGGTCTCCGATCCAGCTGATGTAGGTGGACTCGTCGAAGTACCGCATGATCTGTTCACGGCGCTGATCGCGATGCCCCTCGGGAATACGTGTCAGATACACCTCGATCAGATCGACCAGCAGCTTCTGCTGCTCGACCGTCAGTTCCGCCGGCGTGATCCCCTCGTACGGGATCACCGCGTTGTCCCTGCCGGAACCCGCAAGCTGTCGGCCGTCGATGAAGCCCGCCCGCTCGGGAGGCAGATCCGCGGACAGCATCGACGGGTAGGTCACGGCCTTCTCTCGCTGCTCGGCGGTCAGAGTCCTTCCCAATGCGAGGGCGGCATTCTCCTCGTCCTGGAACAGCTGCAGCCCCTCGTGAGGACCGCGATCGACGATCTTCAGCTCGGCGCCGAAGAACAAGGGCTCGAGGACCAACTGGTCGTTGACGAACAGGGCGTTGATGACGACGTGCAGACCGCTGAACTGAAAGCCCCACGGCTGACCGTCGTTGTTGGGCTCACCCCAGATCGTGATCCACACCGCGTACTCGTTCAATGTGTCGCGGTACATGTTCCACACGATCCCGGCGGCCTCGGTTGCCCGCATCACGTCACGCATGAGCGCATAGCCCTCCGGCCCCAGCGCACACCGTGCCATCTCGAGCGCCAGGTCGCGCTGTTCTGGACGCAGATCGCTCAGGAGAATCCCCTCGGGCATCCACAGCGGAGAACCGTTGAACCACGAACGGCGCTGCCAGTGATCGACCGGCTGCTGCACGAAGATCCGGAGGTCGGACTGGTCGATCGAGTCGAGGAAGGTTCTCGCGGCGTTGACTGTCGAACTGTTGTCCACCCCTGACGGATCGAGTGGGTAGACCTCTGGTGTCGTGGCGCCGTCGGAGGTGATACCGACGAAGGGCGCTGCGGTCCCCTGTCGAACCATCTCCACGAACTCGGCCGGGGGTGTGTCCGGCGGAGGAGGCGTGAAGATGCCGTGGTGGGTTCGGACACCGGGGACCGGACCACCAACGGTGTAACCGAAATACTTTCGCGGCGATTCGGCAGACATCGGGGTGCCCATCGCGACCTCCTTGGTTTGGGTAAACTACGGGGGGACAGATAATTTCGCTCTTCGGACCATTGGATCACAGCGCGGGCTCGCTCTGGCCGAAGTCGATCGTGGGTCTTGATCACCCGCGACTCTTCCGGTATTCGATGAGTACCGGTTCGAGCTCGGAAGGCGTTGTACTGTGCAGAATGACACCGTCGACGCCACACGCGAACTGACTCCTGACGATCTCCACACACCGGCGAACCGAGCCTGTTGCCACAGAGTCGTTCCAGTCTCCAGGAAGCATTGCGGCAATGTGGCCCAACTGGTCAGCCGTCGCCTTGCCGTCGATCGGCTCGGTGAAGGACGCGACAAGGGGGTCACTTCGGAATCTCGAGAGCACCTCGGGAGACCAGCCGTAATCCGCGATGAAGTCCTCGCCCAGATACTGCAGGTAGTTGGCCAGCCGCCCGACCGTCCTCCGCAACCGGACCTCCTCGGGAAGATGATCCCCGGCAGTGACCACGCACGCCCAGATCCGAATCGAACTCGGATCCCGTCCCACGCGCTCGGCGGCACGCCTGACAGTCTCGACGGCACGGACCGTCATCGCACTGGAAAGGAAAGTGTGCAGGACAATTTCGTCGAACAGCTCGCCACCGAGTTCGAGGTCGTCGTCGTCGAAGGCGACGAGGCACAGCGGAACGGCACCGCTCAGAGGAGTCGCGTCGATCCGGAGAACGGAGAAATCTCCGGCGGGGCCTGTATGGTCACGGATCACCTCTCCGGTCCACAGTCGCCGGATCAACGTCGCCCAGTCCCGCATCTGGTCGGTGGTCACCGGCGGCAACCCGAAGGACCGGTACACCGCCGCCACTCCCGGCCCGATCCCGAGGGTGAAGCGCCCTAAGGACATTCGATCCATCGTCGCTGCCCACGATGCCGAGATCACCGGATGCCGCAGATGATGATTGGTGGCAGCGGTGCCGACTGCTATGGTCGAAGTCGCGGCGAGCGCGGCGCCCGACAGCGACGCCACCTCGATCTGCATCCTCCACCGCTCGGTCAGCAACGCCCGGCCCAGTCCGAGACACTCGGCCAGACGGGCTTCCCCCGGCAGGTCGGCAGGATCTGCCGCGTCTCCCGACAGCAAGTAGAACCCGAGCTCGTCGAGAACTCGATCCGTCATGTGCCTGCTCCTCGTCGAAGAAGCGCGATCGCGCTCCGGGTTCTGTGAGACGCCCGTGTTCGGTCAGGGAATGATAACGAGTTTTCCTGTGGTGGATCGTGATTCAATCAGGCGATGCACATCGACTGCCTCGTCCAGCGCGAAAGTGCCGGTGATCGCCACATCCAGTTGCCCGGTGGCAACCCACTCGAACAGATCGTCGACCCGACGCTCCAGCTCAGACCGCTCCGCGATGAAGTCGGCGAGACCGGGACGGCACAGGGTGATCGAGCCCGCCACGGCCAGCGTGTCCAGCTCGAGCGGGGGCGCCTCTCCCCCGGACGCGCCGTACAGCACTACGGCACCCCTGCGACGCACCGCGGACAGCCGCGACGCGAACTCCGCACCGCCGACACCGTCGTACACCACGTCGACACCCCGGTCCGCAGTCAGTCCCCTCGCGGCGGAGGCGACGGACTCGTATCCGACGATCACGTCGGTCGCGCCAGCAGCGCGTGCCGATTCGACCTTGGCCTGATCGGACACAGCGGCGATCACCCGAACCCCGTGGAGCGTGAGAATCTGCGTCAACAGTCGCCCCACGCCTCCCGCCGCCGACAGGACCAGGGCGCTGTCGCCGGCCACTGGCGGACCTCCGACGGCGGTAGCGAGGTAGTGCGCGGTCAACCCCTGCGAGAGCATGGCACCCGCGACCGAGGCCGGCACTGCGTCCGGCACCCGTACCGCGCCAGCGGCCGGTACCGCGACCAGTTCCGCGTAGCTCCCGTCCGTGAATGCCCAGGCGACGCGGTCACCGACGGCGAACTCCTCCACTCCGCCCCCGACCCCGACGATCACACCGGCGCCCTCGCATCCCATCGGGACGGGAGGGGTCGGCAACGACGGGTAGGCGCCGCGTCGCATCATCACGTCGCGAAAGTTGACCCCGGCCGCCTCGACCCGCACGACGATCTCGCCGTCAGCGGCAGCAGGCTCGGCCCGGTCGACGACCACGAGCTTCTCGGGACCGCCGAACCCGGTTGCAACCACCGCACGCATCAACGTGCCTCCGTCCGTGTCACCGTGGAGACCATGAGCCCACGGCGTCTCGGAGCAGACGCTCTGTGAGCGGAGCGATCATGTCTCGATGAATCCATTGCTGTTTCCACTCCTCGATCGGGCGACGATCCCGGCGCTGTCAGCGCCGAGCCGTGGCCGTGCCGCTTCGACCACGATGTTCGGGTCCTACTTCGGTGTCGTGCCGAATACACTTGACAGATAGCTGAATTCGATTTACCTCGGGATCGGCAGGGACTGTCTGCGGGACAGATCATCGAGAACGCGCACCGTGCTCGGGCTCGGGCTCGGGTCGATCCTTTCAGCCGAACGAGCGACCGGACAAGGGGCGAACCCCGAGAACGCCGCCCTTCACTCGGGAAATCCACCAACCCCGTCGTGCGTTCGTCCGCGGGTGTCCCGCGTTTCGACCGTTCCCCGCTTCGCCTGTCCGAGCGCAAAGCCAGGGCGGTCTCCCGTCCCGCGATCGACAATTGCACGACCTGGACGCCCACGTGAATTGCCCGACACCGATGTTCTGATGTTACCCAGAACACAGTGCAACTCTGATGAATGTTTGTCAATGTACGGGGAGCCATCCGGATCCCACGCTCACGGCGTCGGCCCCACGGATCGCCCAGTGCCGGCTACCACACGGTCCGCCACCTGCGACGATCAGGAGTTCGCGCCCCGAAGCGTCGATCGATCGAGTCGTGGCGAACGCCACACTATCGGTGGACCGCCCCGTGCACGCTACCCTTGACCGTGTTGCCGGGCCGAGTTCCGTTGAAGGCGTGCTCAACACCGCCGGGCCCGAAGGAGTGTCCGATCGCGGTCCGGTCGCGGTAGATTCGGCCTCATGTCTCGCACGTCAACCCACTCGGCCGCCCGCGCGAGCCAAAAATCCGACCACGACGCGGACGCGAGGCCGACGGCGAGCCAGCCCCAACGGCGACGACGCTCCAGCAACCCGGGCCGTCGACGGAACCCCGAGCGCACCCGCCAGCTCATCCTCGATGCCGCCGCCGAGGAGTTCGGCAGCGTCGGCTACGACAACGCGAGGGTAGTCCGGATCGCTGAGCGCGCGGGCGTGGCTCACCAGCTGATCACCTACCACTTCGGTGGCAAGCGCGGACTGTTCGAGACCCTCAGCCAGCGCTGGGCCACGCAGAGCACCGATCTGGTCAACCTGGAGAAGACGGCGGACGAGACCATCTCCGATTTCGTTCGCCTTGCCGCCGAGTTGTCGTCGTGGTCGCGGACCCTGGTTCACGACGGTCAGCAAGACCTCGATCACGTCGACCTGATCGGACGTCTGGGTCCGTCGCTCGCCAACTCGCGCGAACGCCAGGCCAGGGGTGAGTTTCCCGCCGACGTCGATCCCGGCATCGTCACGCTGGTGCTCTTCGCCGCCACAACCGTCGCGACGGCGCTACCGCACGTGACACGGGCACTGTCCCCGGTGGCCCCCGGCGAACCCGAGTTCGTCGATTTCTATGCCGATCAGCTGGCCCGACTCGTACGCCACCTCGGCCGCCCGACCGACTGACGTTCCGAACGGTAGGCGATCCCGCACACCTCACGACCGCAGAGGGAGTCGCTCACACACCGTCCCTACTGCCCGAGCGGCGACAGCGGCACCGGATTCGGCACCTGCACGCACGAAGGGAAGACACCGACCGTCACAGGTCCGCGCCTTCCCTTCGCCGGTGACCGTCCGCAGGTCAGCCCGGTACGATCCTGCGCGCCATCTGCAGGTGAAGGAGCTGCCAGCCGTCCTCGCCCCGCGTCCACACCCGCGAGCACGCGGCCTGGAAGGCGAAAGGGGGCACGTCCGGCTCGAAAGCGACGTGGAACTCCTGGATACAGCTCACCGTCGCGACGTCACCGACCTGCCGCACCGTCGGCTCGAAGACCTCGATTCGCGCTGCCGGAGGGCGCTTCTCGGACATGGCAGCGAAGACATCGGCGCCCTGGATACTCCCGGACGGGCCGTGGACGGCGATGAACTCAGGGTGGAGCAGGCTGCGCATGCCCGCGTGGTCTCCCTCGAGAAAGACGTCCAGCCATGCCTTCTCGGCGTTCTCGACAGTGTCGGGAAAGGGGGTGCTCATGGTGCCTTCCTTCGATTCTTACGGGGTTGGTGACAGCCCTGACACGCGTGTGGACGACACCCCGACGAGCACTGTCCGTCGGGATATCGCCCACACGCTGCGATCATTCGATCAGAACGGGTACTGCGCGAGTTCTGCCTGCATGGTGACCCACTGGGTCTCCGTGTATGCCTCCAGGTTGTGCGCCGGTCCGCCTGTGCGGCCGCCGTTGCCCGACGCCCCCACCCCACCGAACGGAGCGGTGGCCTCGTCGGAGACGGTCTGGTCGTTGATGTGCACGGCGCCGGTGGGAATCCGGCCGGCCAGCTCCAGCGCCGCCAGTCCGTCCGTCGACACGATGCCGAGCGACAGTCCGTACTCGGAGTCCGAGGCGAGCGCGGCGGCATGATCCGAGTCCCGGAAGGAGGTCACCGGAGCAACCGGACCGAACACCTCGTTCGCATACGCGGGTGTGCTGGCGGTGAGGTCGGCGAGGACCGTCGGCCGGTAGAACAGACCCTCGTACCTACCGCCCGCGGCGAGGCGCGCACCTGCATCGACACTGGCGGTCACCAGCGAGTGCACGTTGTCACGCTGACGCTCGTCGATGATGGGTCCGAGGGCGACCGTACCGGTCTTCGGGTCGCCGACGGGAAGGGCGTCGGCGTGAGCCGCGAGTGCCGCGACGTAGTCGTCGAAGATCGACTCGTGGACGAGGTGGCGTCCTGTCGCCATGCAGATCTGTCCCTGGTGCATGTAGGAGCCGAAGGATCCGATCGACGCCGCGTTCTCGATGTCGACACCCGGCATGACGATCAGCGCCGAGTTTCCACCCAGTTCCAGGTGAGCCCGCTTGAGGTGCCTGCCTGCGAGCTCGCCGACGGCCCGGCCGGCCCGCGTGGAGCCGGTGAACGCGATGACGCGGACCCGCGGGTCCACCACAATCTGCTCGCCGACGTCCGCGCCACCGGGTAGCACGGAGAGGAGTCCGGCAGGCAGACCCGCCTCCTCGAAGATGCGGGCGAGGAGCACACCACCGCTGACCGCGGTGCGCGGGTCGGGCTTGAGGATGACCGCGTTTCCGAGTGCCAGAGCGGGTGCGACGGCACGGATCGACAGGATGATGGGGAAGTTGAACGGGGCAATGACGCCGACCACACCGACGGGCACGCGGCGCGAGAAGCTCAGTCGCGGTTGCCCGGAGCGGAGGATCTCGCCGTAGGGGTGCGACGCCAGTGCCGCGCCCTCGAAGCACTCGTCCGCTGCGGTGTGGATCTCCAGGCCGGCTTTGTTCGCGATCGACCCGGTTTCGCGGATGATCCACTCCGAGATTTCCTCGGAGTGCTCCTCCCACAGTTGGCCTGCCCGACGAAGGACGGCGGCGCGCTCACCGTGGGGGCGGGCTGCCCACGCCTTCTGGGCTTCCGCCGCGGTCTTCGCCGCTGCCTCCACGTCGGCGATGGACGCGAGACCGACGCTACCCAGGCTCTCGCCCGTTGCGGGCTCGGTAACCTCGAACTCCCCGCCACCACCCGAGACCCACTCGCCGGTGAACACCTTTCCCGTCCAGAGGGAGTTATCCAGAATTGCCATGATTGTTCCTTACGTTCTCGACCATCCGTGATAGGCGGTGGTGATTCGGGGAGCTACGCCGAGATAAATTCGGCACCAACCGGTGTGGACCGGGTCAGGCTGGCGGAGGCCCTCCGGGCGCGGGCATGGAGACGAACGGGTTCGACTCGGCCGCCTCCTTCGCTGCCTGATCGGCTTCCACGATCTCTGCCCGCAGGAAGTTCACCACCGCGTCGGTCGTGGACTCGGTGAAGCGGGGCGTCAGGTCGAACTCGTGGTCCTGGCCTGCGACGATGTGCAGTTCGGTACGCACACCTGCCTTGCTGAGCTCGTCGAAGATGCGCAGGCTGCCCGCCGGAGCGATGAACCTGTCCGCAGCGCCGTGAACGAGGACGGTGGGAGGGAAGTCCGGTCCCAGATAGGTCACGGGGCTGGCTTCCGCCGCGATTTCGGGAGTGGCCGCCGGGCCGAAGAGAATCGGGGCCGGAACCACGCCGGGGCCGGGAGTCATGCCCACGGCCGCCGGCGCGAAGTACGCTATGACACCGTCGACCGGAGACGCAGCCCCGTCGGTTCCCGCCGTCGTCGCCGTCACCAGCGAGATCTGGGCGCCCGCGCTGTGGCCCTGAAGAACGATCTTCGTGTCGGCACCGCCGAGCTGACCGCGGTTCTCCGCCGCCCAGCGCACCGCTGCCCGCGAGTCCTCGATGGGGGCCGGCCACGGCGCGTCACTCAGGAGACGGTAGCCGACGGCGACAGCCGTCACTCCGCGCGCGGCCAGTGCCCGGCAACGCGCGTGGACCGCCGTACGGTCGCCCTGCTGGAATGCACCCCCGTGGAACACGAGGACGGCGACACCGAGGCGAGCCTCGGGCGACGGCTGAAAGATGTCGAGTTGGTGTCGCTCGTGGCCGTCCGTCACGTAGGCGACGGTCGCGAAGTCAGTCATACGATTCACCCGATCTCTGCTGCGCGCAGGCGCGGAATGACCTCGCGACCGAACAGCTCGTGTTGGCGGTGGAGCTCGCCGTGGTCGAAAATGTTGAACGTGGCGAGGAAATGACCGGCGCCCAGTACCGTGCACTGGCGGATGATCTCGTCGGCCACCTGCTGGGGCGTTCCGGCAATGAGGTCGGCGGGGTCGAGTTTCGGTGTGGGGGCGTCCGGGCTGTTCATGGCCTCCATGCTGGCCTTCATGAACTCCGCGAAGCCGTCCTCCGCCGAGGTCAGCGCGTCGTCCACCGACCCGTCGTCCGCAGCGATCGAGATCGCTCGACGGATCGCGAGTTGGTCTGCACCGGTGGATTTGCCGGCCGACTTCGCACCCTCGCGGTACGCGTCGTACACGGGGGTGAGATCTTCCGCAGAAAGGAAGCCGCTGCACATCTTCATCCCTCGCTCACCCGCTTTTCGGGCCGAGCCCGCGCTCCGCGCGGCAGTCCAGATCGGGGGGTTCTCCTGGAGGAACCCGGGCGTGATCCGGATGTTGTCGAACGAGAAGTGCTTGCCCTGATGGGACACGGTCGGCTTCGCGACCGCAGCGAGCAGGACCTCGACAACTTCGTTGTGAACCTCCGCTGCCTGCTGGGGCGTGACTCCGACGATGGCAATTTCCGGTGGAATGCCGCTCACCACGCCGATTTCCACGCGGCCACCCGTGAGGTGGTCGAGCATCGCATACTCCTCGGCCACTCGCCACGGGGTCGCGTACGGCGAGACCGTACCGAGAGCACCGAGCCGCAGGGTCGATGTCCGCGCGGCGAGATTGGCGATCACCAGATTGGGCGACGGGCTGTAGCCGGGACCGAAGTGGTGCTCACTGAATAAGATTCCCTCCCAACCGAGCTTCTCGTCGTCGACCCAGAGGTCGAAGTACTTACGGAAGTGCTCGGCGACCTCTGCGGGGTCGTCGCGCCTGTCGGGATCGTGGATCGAGTGGAAGAACTCGAAAATCCAGGGCTTGATACTCATGGCTGTGTCGCTTTCGTGACGAGGAAGCTGACTGGTGATCTCTCCGGCGCGGACCCGCGCGGGTGCACGGGCGCGCGCCGGAGGTGGTTCACAAAAGGCCTGCGACGCGCTCGAGCGCGAGTGCCGCGATCTTGTCGTCGGTGGCACCGTCCGCGCCACCGACGCCGATGCCGCCGATGATCTCCCCGTCCACCTGGATCGGCAGACCGCCCGGCGCCGGGAGAAGGTTCGGATCAAGCGTGTGCGGCGGCGATGCGGCCATGCTCGGGTCCGAGGCGAACTGCTGGAAAAGCGTTGTCGGGAAACCGGTCACGGCCGAGGTGTAGGCCTTGCGCCGACTCGTCTCGACCGCGATGGGTCCGGCCCCGTCACCGGCGAGGATCACTTTGGTGATTCCACTGCGGTTGACGACCGAGACAGCAAGCTTCAGGCCCTGCTCCTCACCGGCCTCGATCACTGCTTTCGCGGCGGCGTGGGCAACCTCGAAAGTAAGTGGTTCTCGCACCTGGACTCCTTCTCTAGGATTGCGTGCATCGGGATGGGATGTACGGGTGGGTCACACCCACTCTCCATGATGAACTTTCATCACGGTAGGTGACGCGAGTCACTTCGTCAATGCCCCTCCACGGATCGATCCGAGCTACCTACGCGGCGATGACGACAGAACGCCCATCCTGTACTCTTGATGAATATTCTGCTATGACTGTGGTGTCCACCACAGGACACCCCCGCATTCGCGTCGGAACAGACCGCATCATATCCGCGCCCGTCATCTCGAACCCGACCGGACTACCTGCACACGATGCGGAATCGCAGGAAGGTCCAGTCGGTCAAGCGAAGAGAACGATGCCCGAGCGGACATCTCACGAAGGAGAAACAATGACCGAACTTGCTGGCAAGGTCGCCATCGTCACGGGTGGCGGTCGCGGCATCGGCCGTGAACACGCACTGACACTGGCTCGTGCGGGCGCAGCCGTCGTCGTCAACGACCTCGGGGGCGAATTCGACGGCACCGGCGCCGCCACCAGCGGCCCGGCCGACGACGTAGTCAAGGAGATCGTCGACGCCGGCGGTCGCGCGGTCGCCGACACCACCGACGTGTCCGACTGGGACGCCGTCGAGGGCCTCATCCAGACTGCGGTGTCGAACTTCGGCCGGTTGGACATCGTTGTCAACAACGCCGGCATCTCGCGCTTCAACATGATCTACGACGTCACGAGGCAGGACTGGGAGCGCACCGTCGATGTGACACTCAATGCCACCGGCGCCGTGTGCCATTGGGCCTCCGCCTACTGGAAGTCGCAAGGTCCTGAGGCTGGCCGGCGCATCGTCAACACCACATCCGGTGTGGGGTTGAGCCCGCTGCCCAACAATCCCATGTACGTCGCCGCCAAGGCCGGCGTGGCGGCACTGACGGTGGCCTGTGCCATCGAACTGGCCGAGCTGGGCGTCCGGGTGAACAGCCTGGCACCGGTCGCCCGCTCGCGCATCAGCGTCGCCGTTGCAGGTGAACTCATGGGCAACGTTCCGGAAGGCTTCGATCCCCTCGCCCCCGAGCATGCCGCAAACCTCGTGGCGTACCTCGTGTCGCCGCAGTGCCGCTTCACCGGCCGGGCCTTCGGTGTCATCGGCGACAACGTGACGGTGTTCGAAGGCTGGTCCATCAGCGATCACTTCGACAACGGCGGCAAGTCCTGGACCCTCGAGGAGCTGACGACAGCCGCCGAGAAACTCCACCCCCAGCACCCGACCGTCATCCAGGCGATCGACGGCACCGCCGACGCCTCGTTCCCGAGCGACGACACCCTCGCCGCGCTGGCGGCAGTCGAAGGGTCGTGATCCACCACCCCTGACGCCACTCTCACCGACCGCGAGGCCGGTCGCGCTGCCGAATTCACCGGCGGCGCGACCGGCCTCGCGCTTTGCCAGAACACATTTCACTCATCGCCAGCTTGCCCGACCGGATGGGCACATACCCGCTCGGGCGATTCAGCCCTCGGGGAAACGGCTGCAAACCCCTTCCCTGAAAACGTTGCCTGACTATTCATCAAGGCGTACGCTCCTACCCACCCCATCAGTGAGCTACGCAACACTTCTCCGCCAACCGTGATACACGTCATATTCGGTGTGTTGTCGTCGCTGTCGAGACACACCTCGAAGGCAACCCCCGCACACCTGCGCGGATCAATCGGAACGACCACGTACGCGACAGGTTGCGCGTACCGGCGTCCGCTCACTGCATCATCCACTCAACAGGAGGCCGGACCTTGCGCGTTCGCCGATCATCGATAGTCCTCTCGGCACTGGGAGTGCTTTTCATAGCCGCCGCGGCAGTGCTGCACTGGGTCGTCATCCCCAATATGTCGAAGCTTCCCACCGACCTGAACTCCACGGTGGCAATGGAAGGCGTTGCGACCGTACTCAACCCCGAAGCGCTGCAGTCGGGTGACTTCCCCAACCTGTTCCTCCGGGACGTCCCGGCCTCCGCCACCCAGCACGTGTATGTGTCAGAGACCGCAGGCGACACCGCCGTGATCCACTCCGGCCTCACCATCGCAGGCCAGAACGGCAACGACATCAAGACGGACCACGTGTTCGCCATCGACCGCGTGACACTCGAACCCACCGATGCTCCCGCCGGAGTCGAAGTCGAACCCCACGACGGTGTCACCGTGGGCATCGGCCCTGACGCGGACCCGAACGAGGAGCGGAGCTTCTACGATCCGTCCACGGGCCGAAGCTACCCGATGAACTACGTGGAGACGACGGAGATCTCGGGTCGAGAGGTGCAGCGCTACACGGTCGAGGCCGTCGGCACCATCGTGGACCCCGCGATCCTGGCGGCGATGCCGCCGGTGCTGCCGGTGGAAGCGGTTGCAGGACTCTCGACGCAGCTTCCGCCCGCTGAGGCCGCGAAGATCGGTGCCGCGCTGCCGAGCCTGCCGCCTGCCGTCCCGATGACCTACCTCCAGGACACCTCGTTCGACATCGCGTTCGACACGAGCCTCGGTGCGCCGCTGTCGGTTGACTTCGATCAGACCATCACAGCTGCAGTGGATATCAGTGGTGAGGCCGTGGGAATTCTACCGGTCATGCAGATGACCGCATCCCCGACCGCAGAGTCACTGCAGGAGGCGGTCGACACCGCGTCGTCGGCGTCGACTCTGCAGACAGTGTTCAGCATCGTAGTTCCGATCGCGCTGGCTATCCTCGGATTGATCCTGATCGTCATTGCGTTCATCCGTCGCACGCCCACGCCCGTGGTCGTCGTCGAGACACCTGACGAGCCGCTTACCACCACAACCACCACCTGACTGTCCTCATACAGGTTGCAGCGCACTAGATCCGGCGCGCGATGATGCTTCGGCACCGTTGCGCGCCGGATCTATGCACAAGACAGCAAGGTTCATAATGCGGACCTATGGACCACTCTATGGATCGATGGCATACTGTGGCTCGGATCACCCACGCAAGCACGGAGGTGCACGCCCATGACCGATGCCACTGCTGCAGTCGGTGACGACGTGACGCAGAAATCGATCGACATCACTGCGACCGTCATCGACTCACCCGGCGAGTTCCCCCGCGTCACGACGGCGGTCGGCCCCGTCGCAACAACGGGCCACAGCCTGATCAAGGTGGAAGCAGCGGCTCTGAACCCGCTCGACCTGGCAATTGCGGCCGGCGTCGTGCCGACGGTGCGCCACGAACAGCCGTATGTCCCCGGCATCGAGTGCGTGGGCGAGATCGTGTCGTCCGACGCCTTCGAACCGGGAACCCGCGTCTACGCGGAGGCGCACCCCTCTCCGGAGCGCCCGGGAACGTTCGCGACCAGGGTGCTCGTTCCGGACGGATCTGTGCTCGCGCTGCCAGGGAATCTGGATCCCGTATCTGCTGCGGCCGTGGGAAACTCGGGGATCGCCGCCTTCGTTCCGCTGATCGATCGCGCGGGCCTGCGCGAAGGCGACAACGTTCTGATCCTGGGGGCCACAGGGGCTGTCGGACGGCTCGCAGTGCAGATCGCCAGGGCACACGGGGCAGGCAGAATCGTCACGGTGGGCCGTGACGCGGACGCACTGGCCGCCACTCTCGACCTGGGTGCCGACGAGGCGGTTCAGCTGGTACAAGGCGAGGACGGTCCCGAGCTCACCACGCGACTGGCAGCAGCCTTCGGGGCCGAGGGGCCGAACGTTGTTCTCGACGCGATCTACGGCGCCGCGTTCGAAGCATCGCTGCCGATCTGCATGCCGGGCGCGCGCATCGTCAACATCGGGCACTTCGCCGGCGACACCATCAATCTCCCTGCCGGAATCCTCCGGGCCCGACAGTTGACCGTCAACGGGTTCGCCGCGTTCCTGACTCCGCTGACTGCAAAACGGAAGGCCCTCGAATGGCTCTGGGGGCGCCTGGAAGACGGGAGCCTGCACGTGGACGTGGTGGAGTACGCCCTCGCCGACATCCGCGACGCCTGGGTGGCGCAGTCGGCGTCCCCGCACGCGAAGCTCGTCGTCACCATGCCCACCTAGTAGCTAGCTGCAGTAACGCGGCGTTACCCCACCACAGCAGCAACACTCGTATACGACGCCACTGCACCACCTCTCGGTGGTCACCGGAGTGCGCGCGACAGAGGAAGACACTTGCCATGACATGCAATCCCTGGGGTCCGGGGGTCGGTATCGGACGAATCGAGCTCGATTCCGGACCGGTGGTGGCCCTGCACCGGGACGATGCGACCAGCGCAGCACCTGCCCTCGTCGACGGAGTCGAGTTCCACGACCTTCCGGACCTTCTCCTCGCCGCCGACGGTGACGCAACCCGCATCGAGCGCGGCCACGACGTCACGATCGATCCCGCGCAGCTGCTGAGCCCGGTAGGCAGGCCGCGGAAGATCGTCTGTGTCGGCCAGAACTATCTGAATCACGTCGCGGAGACCGGCAGAACTGCCCCACCCCCCTACCCCGACCTGTTTCCCAAGTGGGACAACACCCTTTCCGGACCGCGTGCAGACATTCCGCTTCCACCGGAGTCGACCGAGATCGACTTCGAGAGCGAGCTGGCCGTGGTCATCGGCCGCCGCGCCCGGCGCGTCACCCCCGACGAGGTTGCCGACGTCGTGTTCGGCTACACCGCGAGCAACGACGGATCGGTGCGCGACTACCAGTTCCACACCAGCCAGCGCACCGCAGGCAAGACGTGGGACGGGCTGACCCCTGTCGGTCCCGTCGTGATGCCTGCGGCCGCCCTGGGCGGCACAATGCCCGACCTGCGGATCACCGGACTGCACAACGACGTCGTCGTGCAGGACGACCGCACATCGAATCTCGTCTTCGGGGTGCCGCAGCTGATCACCTACATCAGCACCTTCATGACGCTGGAGCCGGGAGACCTGGTGTTGACGGGCACACCGGCGGGTGTGGGTGCTGCGCGCACCCCGCCGCTCTATCTGCAGGACGGGGACGAGTTCGAGGTCCGCATCGAGGGGATCGGCTCCCTCCACAACACCTACAAGTCGGAGAAGATCTGATGGCACCGAGTACCGGCGACGCGACGGACAGGCCACCGGTGGGAAGGACACGGGAGGGAAGGACACGGGAGGGAAGGGCACTGGAGGGAAGTACGCTGCTGATGTCCGGCGGGAGCCGCGGTATCGGACTGGCGATCGCGGTCCGGGCGGCGTCCTTGGGCGCGAACATCGCCTTCGTCGCGAAAACCGATCAGCCGGACCCGCGTATCCCCGGAACCGTCCACACCGCGGCCGCGGAGATCGAAGCAGCAGGCGGCCGCGCACTTCCCATCATCGGCGACGTGCGTGACGCCGATGCAGTGGAGGCCGCCGTCGACAAGACAGTGGCCGCGTTCGGCGGCATCGACATCGTGGTGAACAACGCGTCCGCGATATCCCTGCTGGGGTTCGGTGAGTTGCCGATCAAGCGGTACGACCTGATGCTCGACATCAATGCTCGGGGAACCTTCGCCCTGACGTCGGCGGCGCTGCCGCATCTCCTCGAGTCGGACGACGCACGCGTGATCTCGCTGTCCCCGCCGTTGAACCTCGACCGCAAGTGGCTTGCGCAGCATGCGCCGTACACGGTGAGCAAGTACGCGATGACGATGCTGACACTCGGGGTTGCGGAGCAGTTCCGAGATCGTGGCATCACCGCCAACTGCCTGTGGCCGGCGACCCTGATCGCCACGGCCGCCGTGCAGAACATCGTCGGCGGCGACAACGGGATCCAGGCGTCCCGCACGCCGCAGATCATGGCCGATGCGGCCGCGATCCTCCTCACCCGCCCCGCCGAGCCGGGCACGGGCGAGTGCCTGCTGGACGAGGACGTCCTGCGGGCGGCCGGTCGGACCGACCTGTCGCAGTACAGTCACGAAGGTGCGCCCGAGAGCGCGCTCGAGCGGGACCTGTTCGTCTGAGAGTGGGCCGGTTCGTTCTCCGCTCTCTCCGTGGAGAACGAACCGGGACGGTCAGCGATCAGCGCAGGTGTTGTGCGTGCCGACAACGGTCGAGGCTTCAGCGCATCGTGAAACGGAACACCGGTCGTGCCGAGCGGTGGACGAGTTTCCATTCCCCGTCGACCAGTCCGAGCCGGTCGTGGAACTCGCCCAGGGTGGTCGGACCGGACAGCGTCGGGATCTCGTCGTCCGCGGCGACGGTCCGATAGATCGTGACGTAACTGACGACGGAGCATTCCGTCGCCGACTCCGGCGTCACGAGCAGGTTCGTGATCACGTGCCGCTCGACCTGACGAGCGTCGCGGGCGGCGATCGTCTCCCTGATGCGTTCCCTCCCGTGGAGTCGCTCACCGTGCCGATCCCAGATGCCGTCGACCGCGAAAAGGTCGGCTGCGCGCTCGAACTCACGATGATCGAGGTGATGGGTGAATGCGACCACCACGTCGCGGCACGCAGCCCGGTCGGCGTGTGACGGGTACACACGACCGTGCTCCCGGTTGGTTGATTCCATGTGCTTCTCCCTGGGACGACTGCGAGGCGCGGTCGTGGTCGCCTTGACGGCGAACCGCGCCGGGGTCTAGCTTGCCATGAAGACCATCATTCGGTCCATAGATCCACATTGTGGACCACCAGGAGGAAACATGGCCGTACGCGACAGGGCACGCACCCCGTTCCTCGAGGGAGTCCGCGTCCTGGATGTGACGGGCGCCCTCGCAGGCCCCTACTGCACCATGATCTTGTCCGACCTCGGCGCCGAGGTCATCAAGGTGGAACCGGTCGGCGGAGACGGCATGCGACGCCGGACGATGGGCCCCGAACAGTTGGCGCTCCCCTTCGGACTGACCCACCGCGACAAGGGCAGCCTCGCAGTAGATTTGAAGACCGAAGAGGGTCGTGAGATCGTGCGCCGCCTCGCCCGCACGAGCGACGTGCTGGTCGAGAACTTCCGCGCCGGAGCCCTTCAGTCCCTCGGCCTCGGGTACGACGACCTCCAGGAGGAGTGCCCCGACCTGGTGTACTGCTCCATCTCCGGTTTCGGCCAGTTCGGACCGATGCGCAACGCGAAGGCCGTCGACCTGATCGCCCAGGCGTACGGCGGCCTGTTGAGCGTCACGGGATCCGACGACGGTGAACTCGCCAAGTCCGGATACCCCGTGTCCGATCTCGGCAGCGGGATGTGGGCCGCCATCGGCGTACTCGCCGCCCTGATGCGCGCCAGAGCGGGCGGCGGCGGCGGCTTCGTCGACGTCGCACTCACCGACACCGTCGCCTCGTGGGCCGTCTGGGAGATCGCCGACTACGTCGCGACCGGCGAGGTGCCGGGACCCCTCGGGACCGCGCACCGGCTCGCTGCGCCGTACCAGGCGTTCGACTGCGGCGACGGCCTGTCGCTGGTGATCGGCGCCGTCGAGCGTCAGTGGCCCCGACTGTGCGAGGTTCTCGACCTCGAACTGGACGGCGACGCGCGCTTCGCAACGGAGTACGAACGGTACCGCAACCGGCACGCGCTGTCGGACCTGCTCACCGAGCAGTTCCGCACCGACTCACGAGACGCCTGGATCAGCAGGCTGCGCGAATTCGGAATTGCCTGTGGCCCAGTCAATTCTATCGATGATGTCATGAACGATCCCCAGTTCGCGGTCCGCGGGATGTTCCCGCGCGACAGCGCTCGTCACGACCAGGCTGTCATGGTCAACACACCCATCGTGTCCGACGGCGCTCCCCGGGCGCGCGGTCGCGCGCCACGGCTCGGCGAGTCCACGGCGACGTTGCTCACCGGCCTCGGGTACGACGATGAAGAGATCCGGCGCCTGGAGGTCCGCGGCGTCATCGCATCGGACTCCTCCGCGTCCGTGGCGCCCTCGGGGACGCCGGCATGAGCACCTCCGCCCCGGGAACGTCCGCCGCCGAGGCCCCTCCGGCAGGCACCGTCCACATCGAGGCGCGGAACGGCATCGGCTGGATCGTCATCGACAACGAGGCCCGGCGCAACGCCGTGTCCGTCCGGATGATGAGCGCCGTGCATCGTGCCCTCATCTCCTTCGACGAGGATCCCGATGTCGCGGTGGTGGTACTGCGCGGAGCGGGGGACGTCGCGTTCGCGTCGGGGGTGGACATCTCGGAGTTCGAGGCGCAGCTCGCTTCGGAGTCGGCCCGCCGCGAGTTCGACGACACCGCGACCGCTGTCTTCGACGTCCTACGGACCATGACCACACCCTCGATCGCCATGATCGCGGGCTACTGCATCGGCGGCGGTCTCGCGATCGCGCTGGCGGCGGACATGCGCGTCGCCGCCGAGGGATCGGTCTATGCCATCCCGGCCGCGCGCCTCGGGCTCGGCTATCCGATCGCGAATACCGAGGCGCTGGTGCAGATCGTGGGGTCCGCGGTCGCGTCCGAAATCCTGTTCACGGGACGGCGCCTCGACGCGGACGAGGCGCGCTCCGTCGGGTTGGTGAACAGGGTCGTGCCCCCGGCAGACCTGGAGGCGCAGGTACTCGAACTGGCCCGGTCGATCGCCGCGAACGCACCGCTGACGATTGCGGCGGCCAAGGCCGCGATCCACGCCTCCACCCGCCCCGAGGATCGCGACCTGCGAAGTGCGGCAACGGACGCCGTCTCCCGTTGCACCGCATCCTCGGATTTCGTCGAGGGGCAGCGAGCTTTCATGGAGAAGAGGACACCGCGGTTCACCGGTAGCTGAACCCGCCCGGCGAGACCGCCGATCGCGTCAGACACCCTGTTCGGCAAGCCGACAGGCGATGACCGCCTCGCACAACCCTGCGAACGTCCGGGGATTCGTGTCCGTCAGCTCCTCCCAGCGTTCCAGACGGTAGGTCACGCTGTTGGCGTGCAGGTGGACGGCGCGCGCCGTTGCGGCGATCGACATGCCTCCCGCCGCGTAGGCGAGCACCGTCTCGGCAAGGTGGGGCTGCGCCCTCGCCACCGTCACGGAGTGCGCCGTCAGGACGCCCACGCGGTCCGCGTCGGCGAGCACGAGCAGTTCGGTCCAGCGATCGGCGAAGCGCACCACGGGATGGGAGTGGCCGGTTCCGGCCAGGGCAATCCGGGCATCCGACAGGCTCGTTCGTGCGCCCTGCAGACCCGATCGGCGCAACCCGATTCCCAGCCGCCCTCCGAAGCGATTCGCGACGCTCGCCGTCAGAGCATCCGCATCGGCAGTCTGGGACAGCAATTCGAACCTTCCCCGACCCACCGCGCGAACCACCAGGTCCGAGGACTGCGACCGTAGGGCGCCCGCGGCCTTGTACGCCGCGTCGGGGGCATCCCTCAACGGAATCCACGCCATTCCGACGAAGTCGCCGTCCTCCCTGAATCCGAGTCGGGTTGCGGCGAGCGCGGTCGCCGCGTGCTCGGTCGGGTCGTCGAGCAACTCGAGGAATTGATGGGCGAGCGTGACCCGTCCGCCGTCGATCTCCCGGAGCACCCGGCTGTGGGCGCGGGCCATCACCTCGGTGGTCGCGCTGGTCGCGGCGAACATGAGCCGCCCCAGCTCCGGCATCAGTGCCGCGATCTCCGGTGATCCGTGCACGGAGATCTCCCGCCAGATCTCCTGGTCGCCTGCCTGGAAGGCGGCGATGAGCGCGTCTACCGGGATGCCCTGCGCCGCTCGGGTGGCCGCGAGTTCACCGGCCGACGCCAGCTCCCCTGCGGTGAGAGCCCGGCGTTCAGCCAAGGCCGCGAGCCGCATACGCAATTGTGCGTCCACGCCTATCCGATGTTCGCTCTCGGCCAGCACCAGGTAGGCGGGCACCGTCGCGCTGATGAAGCCGGCGACGGTGGTCGACAGCTCCTGCAGATTCACGGTCAACTCGGCGCACACGTGCCGCACCGGCATCCAGTCGTCGCTCATCCAGTGATTATCACGGACACTGCGGGATGCTCGGGACGGATTATCAGCCATTCTCCAGTAGATAGCAGAGTCCTTCGTTATAGACAATGGTGATATCCCCGATGTCGACCGTTTCGAGGTTCTCGTGAACACACCATCCCCCTTGTCGTCTTCTGCCGATGCGCCACAGAGGGGCCCACTCGAGGACCGGTTCGACCTGGAGGAGGGCGAAGTTCACCTGTCAGGCATCGCTGCACTGGTCCGACTGCCACTGGACCAGCACCGACTCGACCTGCGCCGGGGGCTCGACACAGGAATCTTCGTCTCGGGTTACGAGGGATCCCCCCTCGCCGGTCTCGACCTGCAGCTCGCCCGCCAGCGCGCACGACTCGACGCGCACCGGGTGGTCTTCACACCCGCCGTGAACGAGGAACTTGCCGCGAACGCCGTCCAGGGATCGCAGATCGCCTCCGCGTCACCGGATCGGATCGGCGACGGAGTGGTGGGGATCTGGTACGGCAAGGCACCAGGTCTCGACCGAGCCACGGATGCACTGCGACACAGCAACCTCGCGGGCACGGACCCCAACGGCGGTGTCCTCGCGCTGGTCGGCGACGACTCGACAGCCAAGTCATCGACGGTGCCGAGCAGCTCCGAGCCCGCGATCGCCGAACTGGGTATGCCGTGTCTCTCGCCGTCCGACCCCGGGGAGATTCTCGAGTACGGGCTGCACGGGATCGCCATGTCCCGCGTCAGCGGTCTGTGGGTGGCCCTCAAACTGGCCACCAACGTGGTCGACGGATCCCGTTCGGTGCAACTCGATTCGATCAGGGTGGACCCCGTGGAACCCGATCGGACCTTCGAGGGCACGACATTCACCCACGAGGTCTCGGGCTACCTGCTCCAACCGGCGCTCAGCCGCCTCGAACGGTCCCAGGTCCGCGAGCGTACGGAGCTTGCCCGTCGATACGCCGCAGCCAACCGGCTCGACCGCATCGTCGGTGACGGATCGGCCACCGTGGGCATCGTCTGCGCGGGCGCCACCTACCTCGACGTGCGGCAGGCGTTGGGCGACATGGGAATCACAGACGAGGCGATCGGAACGTCCGGTGTCCGCATACTCAAGCTGGGTATGATCCACCCCCTCGAACCGACCGTCGTCACGGAGTTCGCGACCGGGCTCGCCGAGATCCTGGTGATGGAGGAGAAGAAGGCCTTCATCGAACTCGCATTGAAGGATCTGCTGTACGGAAACCCTGACGCGCCACTGGTTTACGGAAAGCGCGACAGGGACGGCAACGAGTTGTTCCGGGCGGACGGCGACCTGCCCGCGGACTACATCGCACCTCGCATCGCGCCGGTGATTCGCGCGCACGGCGGCGCGAGGTCCGTCACGGCGTGGATCGAGGCGCAGAAGACGACGCGCCGGGTGCCGACACTACTGCCCATACTGCCGCGCAGCCCCTACTTCTGTTCCGGCTGCCCGCACAACAGCTCGACCAGGGTGCCCGAGAACTCGCTGGTGGGTGCGGGTATCGGATGCCACGGCATGATCACCTTCTTCCCCGAGGAGCGCGTCGGCACGAGCATCGGGCTGTCGGCCATGGGAGGAGAGGGCGCCGCATGGACCGGCATGTCGCCCTTCGTCACCCGGAACCATCTCTTCCAGAACCTCGGCGACGGAACGTTCCACCACTCCGGGTCACTCGCGGTGCGAGCGGCCGTCGCCTCAGGCACCAACATCACCTACAAGCTCCTCTACAACGACACGGTCGCCATGACCGGCGGGCAGGACGCCGTCGGCAAGATGGACGTGCCGCGGATCGTCGCCGAGATGCTGGCCGAAGGCGTTCACCGGATCGTCGTCACCAGCGACGACCCGAAGGCCGCCCGACGCGCCTTCGGTCGCCGCCTGCCACCACACACCGACATCCGTCACCGCGACGATCTGATCGCCGTCCACGAGGAGCTCGCGGCGGTGCCGGGGGCCACGATGCTCATCCACCAACAGGAGTGCGCGACCGAACTGCGTCGCAAACGCAAGCGCGGGCTGGTGCAGTCGCCGACCCAGCGCATCATGATCAACGAGAGAGTGTGCGAAGGCTGCGGCGACTGCGGCGACAAGTCGAACTGCCTGTCGGTGCAACCCGTGGACACGGAGTTCGGCCGCAAGACACAGATTCACCAGTCGTCGTGCAACCTGGACTTCTCCTGCATCAAGGGTGACTGTCCGTCGTTCGTCGAGGTGGTGCCGGGCACACAGCGTCCCGCCCGCACCCCGTCGGCGGCGCAGATCGACCCCGCTTCGCTGCCCGCACCGGTCCTCAGGGTCAGTGCCGACGACTTCACCATGCGGATCACCGGCGTCGGCGGCACCGGCGTCGTCACCGTCGCGCAGATCCTCGCCGCCGCGGGCGCACGGGCCGATCTGACGGTCAGCGGACTCGACCAGCTCGGACTCGCACAGAAGGGAGGGGCCGTCGTCTCCGACGTTCGGTTCTCATCGTCGGACATCGTCGGCAGCAACAAGATCGGCGCCGGCGGCTGCGATCTGTACCTCGGGTGCGACGTGCTCGTCGCCGCCGCGCAGCAGAACCTCGCCGTCATCGGCGCGGACCGCACCATCGCCGTGGTGTCCACGTCGGTCACCCCGACGGGAGCGATGGTGACCGACACGCGAACCGTGTTTCCCAGCCGGGACACCCTCGTCGAACGCATCGAGTGGTCGGGGTCGCGTCCCGAGAACGTCTTCGTGGACGCACGAGCAGAACTCGGAGCGCTCGGTGAGGACCAGTACGCCAACGTCTTCCTGCTCGGAGTCGCGGTCCAGGCGGGTGTCCTGCCCCTCGCACCGGAGCACATCGAGTGGGCGCTCGAACTGAACGGCGTGCAGGTCACCTCGAACAAGCAGGCGTTCCGGCTCGGCCGCAGGTACATCGCCGAGGCCGGGTCGCGGGCCGAACCGTCCGCGCGAGGAAACCGCGCGGACGCGTCGGCGCGTGTCGCGAGAATTGCCGCCGGCGTCGGATCGGCACCGGGAAGTGCGCTCGCCGCGACCGTCTTTCGGAGCGTCGGGGAACTCGTCGCGTACCAGAGTGTCGCGTATGCGTGTCGCTACGTGCATCACGTGGAGGAGTTCCGTGCCGCCGAGTCCGCAGCGCTCAACGGATCCGAGGAGATCACCGAGCGTTACGCCGCCCAACTGTTCAAGGTGATGGCGTACAAGGACGAGTACGAGGTGGCACGTCTCCAAGTCGACCCGGCCTTCGAGGCGCGTGTGCGTGAGCAGTTCGGCGATGACGCTCGATACGCCTACCTTCTGCACCCGCCGATGCTCCGCGCGCTCGGTATGCAGCGGAAGATCCGGCTGCAGTCGTGGTGGGCGAAACCTGCGCTGCGTCTGCTCGCTCGTCTGCGGCCGATCCGGGGGACCGTATTCGACGTCTTCGGCTACGCGAAGGTCCGCAGGGCGGAGCGTGCGCTGATCGCCGACTATGTCAACGCGATGCAGGCGGCCGCTTCGGTGCTGTCGCCCGCGAATGCGGCCGACGTCCTCGAACTTGCGGGCCTTCCCGAATGGGTGCGGGGATACGAGGAGGTCAAGATGCGCTCACTGCGGGAGTATCGGCAACGCCGCGACGAACTCTCCCGTTCGCTCGACGACGGTGCGACGCGCGTCCTGCCGAAGGGCGCGACACCGACGGCGTCCTGAGCCCGTCGGACACAGACGAGGACACGGTGCTGTGCCCTTCGCACGATTCCGCGGGTGTGCAGCTCTACGACCTCCGCTTCCGCGCGGTCCCGGTGAGCGATTCGCAGGACCGCGCGGCATCGTAGGAAATCAGGGCAGTGCGATGTACTTGCTCTCCAGGTACTCCTCGGTCCCTCGCTCCCACTCTCGCGGCCCAGACCCGAATCCTTCACACCACCGAACAGGACCGCTCAGCTCGTCGCCGAACCGCCACGCAGTTCCCGACGCAGGATCTTGCCCGCACCGCTCTTCGGCAGCTCCGACAGCACCACGACCGACCTGGGATACTTGTAGGCGGCCATGCGCTCCTTGCAGTACGCCGTGAGCTCTTCCGCCGTGGCACCGACACCCGGCCGCAGCGACACGAACGCCTTGACGGTCTCGCCCCGGTACTCGTCCGGCACACCCACCACCGCGGCTTCCCGCACCGCATCGTGCGACATCAGCACGTCCTCGACCTCACGTGGCCACACCTTGTACCCCGACGCGATGATCATGTCGGTCTTCCGGTCGACAACGTAGAACCACCCGTCCTCGTCCATCAGGCCGACGTCCCCTGTGTACAGCTCACCGTCGACGATCTTCTCCGCGGTCTGATCCGGTCGATTCCAGTAGCCGGGGATGACCTGAGGACCGGACACCACGATTTCACCGATCTCGCCGGGCGGCAGCGTCCGCTTGTCCTCGCCGACGATCCGAGCGGTCGTATTGAACACCGGCACCCCGACCGACAACGCGCCGGTCACCGGGTTGACCGGTGCCGGAACACCCAGCGGGACCGCGTGGGTCGGCGAGTTGGTCTCGGTCATCCCGTAGATGTTGTGGATTTCCGCGCCCGTCGACGCCCGGATCCGATCGCGCAACTCCGGCGAGATGGGAGCCCCACCGGAGTACACCGCGCGGAGCGAGCGGAAGTCGTCCGCCGATGCGCCGGGGACCGAGCTGAGGCTGTTGAACGCCGTGATCGCGCCGATCGTGAAGGTCGGACGGTGTTCGCGGAGAGCCCCGAGCACCACCTCGGGGTCGAAGCGGTGGGTGAGCACGAGGGTGCTCCCTGCCAGCAGCGAGGCTGTCACATGCCCCACCAGACCGGTGATGTGGAAGAGTGGAGCGATCCCGAGGATGACGTCGTCGTGCCCCAGCCCCAACCACTCCCGGTACGTCTGGCTGTTGAACGCGATCGCCCGGTGGGTATTGATTGCACCTTTCGGCACGCCGGTCGTCCCAGACGTGTAGGTGAGGACGGCGGGCGCGTCCGGGTCGATCGTCACCGGCGCGGGCGCTGTGCCGCCGTACCCGGCAACGACGTCCGTCAGGCGCGTGGCCTCGGATGCCGCGATCTCGGTGTCCGGGGGGAGGATCGACACATCTGCGCGGGTCTGGAAGTCCCTGGCGCCCACCACGAATGCCTGCTTCACGTTCGTGTCGCCGGCAGCGATCACCTCGTGGGCCACCGAGTCGAACAGGTCGTCCAGACACAGCAACGCCACCGCGCCCGAATCCTGGAGCAGGTGCCGAACCTCACGACCCTTGTTCATCGGGTTGATCAGCACGGCGGAACCGCCGGCCTTCCACGCCGCCACCAGGCCGATGACGAACGCCGGATCGTTCTGGAGGTACACCGCCAGCCTGTCGCCGTGGCCGAAGCCGCCCCTGGTGAGGGCGACGGCCAACGCATCCGAGTACCGGTCGAGCTCGGAGTAGGTGAGCGTGCCGTCGAAGAAGGCGATCGCGACCCGGTCTCCGGAGCGTCGCACCGTCGCGGTGAACACGTCCAGCATCGACTCGAAATCAGGCTCGATGTCCGCGGGGAGGTCGGCCGGATAGTGGGCCAGCCACGGCCGCGGGCTCACTTCACACCGCCGGAGGGCGCTGCGATCGTGTTGCGCAACACCCCGACTCCCGTCACCTCGACCTCCGCGACGTCGCCGGGGACGAGGAAGCGAGGCGGGTCGGCCACCAGTCCCACCCCGCCGGGGGTACCGGTCGCGATGACATCACCGGGTGCCAGTGGGGTGAATCCGGTGACGTAGCGGAGGATTGCCGGGAAGTCGAAGATCAGGTGACCGAGGGTGCTGTCCTGAAGGACATCTCCGTTTACCCTGGTCTGCAGGCGGACCGAGGCCGGATCCGAGAACTCGTCGGTGGTGACGATCCACGGACCGAAGGAGCCGACACCGTGGAAGTTCTTGCCAGGGATCCACTGCGAGTTGTGCAGCTGCCAATCCCGGACGCTCACATCGTTGTAGCAGGAGAGCCCCGCGATGGCGGACCAGGCGTCGGCGTCGCTGGTGACCTCGGTGAGGTGCCGTCCGATCACGATCGCTACCTCGCCTTCGTAGTCGAGCTGATCGCTGATCGCCGGCTTGACGACGGGACGCTCGTGGCCGACCTGACTGTCCGCGAACCGAGTGAAGATGGTGGGATGCTCGGGAAGGTCGTGATTGCCTGTCTCCTCGCGGTGGTCCGTGTAGTTGACGCCCACGCAGAAGATCTTGGCCGGATCCGGCACCGGCGGAAGGTATTCGATCGCGTCGAGGGCATGAGCCGTCTCGGCGCCGTCCACACGGCGGCGCAACTCGTCGACGAGTCCACGCTCGAGCAGTTCCCGGATCGACGACGCCCGGCCGTCGAGTAGAGCGGCGGCATCCACCACTCCCCCATCACGCACCACCCCGAACGAGGTCGAACCGTCTGCACGGTAGGTGACAAGCTTCATCTTCACTCAACCCTTCTTGATCCCGGCCTCGGAACGCCGCCTTCGGGGCTGCTGGACCTGGAACTCGATACTTGTTGTGTTACATGGGGACTGCAACCGACCAGGCGAATCCACTCATGATGACTATTCATCATCAGGTGCCGACGACGGGCCCGCGCTACGACCGAACCCCGAGCGTCATGCCTGCTCGGACCGCTGCTCCAGGTACTTCGTCAGGTGCGCGCGACCGTAGTCGTTACCGTTCGGCGTCCGGATGATGTTGTGGATGTGGAAAGGCTCGGGATCGTCGTTGTCCAGGAAGATCCCGGAGTGCGCGTCCAATTCGACGAAGAACACCGGACTCTGGACCTTGTAGTAGAACGGCTTCTCGGCATCCGGCTCGCCGGCCCACGCGAAGTACGTCTCGTCGAGGTGGGCACGAAAGGCGTCGAGCTTGAGCTTGGCGTGCGCCTCGGGAAGCCGCCCCACATAGTGGGCTACCAGGGCGAGCAGTCGCTCCCGCTGAGCGTGGTCGAGGTCCCGAACCGCGATTCCGTCCAACGGCACGACGGCGTTGTCACGAGCGACGGACCCCCGCATCCGGCCCTCCGTCGGGTGGGCGAGATGAGGCGGAAGGTCGTCCCACTGCACGGACTTGGACAGCGTCGCGATCTCCTGCTGCTCCGGTGTCAGCGAGCCCATCAGTTCGATCGCCAGAGACAGCTCGGCATCGAAGGACCGAATCCCGTCGAAGGTACCGAAATCCACGATCCGCGGCTCAGTGCCGAGGAACATCGGACTGATCGTCAGCTGCCCGCCGAGCACGAAGATGTTGACGCACGCATGATGCCCGTAGAGCTGGAAGCCCCACGGCTCCACCTCCGACGGTGTGCCGAAGACGGTGAACCAGTACATCCACTCCCGGAGGGTGTCCTCGTACCCCGGAGCCAGCTCGCCCAGCGCCGCATTGGTCCGCATCATCTTGCGAACCTCCTCGAATCCCCGTTCGGACATGGACGCCCGGAACACGTCCATGGCGGCCTGCCGCTGCTCGTCACCCAGGTCCTCCAGGAGCAACCCGTGGGGCGGAGTCGGCGCGAAGGCGTTGATCCATCCACGCCAGTCAGACGACTCGATGTCCCGACTGGTCGCGACCCGCTGATCATCGTCGAGCAATGACAGGAACCGTTCGCCTGCCGCGACGATCGCGGCGTTCGAGATTCCGGTGTCCTCGAGCGGAAACAATTCGGTACGAGGGTTTCCATCGCTCGTCAATCCGACGAACGGCTGAGCATTGTTCTCTGCGAACTCCTGGAACACGGCAGCCAGGTGCGGCGGCAACCCGCAGGTGTCCACGAGCCCCCTGGTGATCGGGTACAGCCCAGCGGGTCGCGGCGCATATCCGCGGTATGTGATTCCAGTCATGACTATCACCTCTCTGTGATCGAGTCGGTAGCGTACCAACCGGACGGAAGGTTGGGAAGTAGGTATGCTTGTCACCTATGGCGCACGCGCCGGGCGCGAACCCCCGTAAGGCACCATCAGTGCCGAGATACACGAATTCCCCTCCCAGGGGGAGGAGGAGGCAGTCCCATGGCAGTCGCGGCCGAGCCCAACCGCTGGCGGGAAGTGGTCGACACCGCCGCCAAACTGTTCTTCGAGCGCGGATACGACTCGACGTCGGTCAACGACATCGCCAGCGCGCTGCGCATCACCAAGGGCAGCCTGTACTACTACGTCAGCTCCAAAGAAGATCTGCTGCACGCGATCATCAAGGACGTACACGCCCTGACGACGGAGAGCCTGCTTCGTGATCGACCGCTGACGGGGACGCCCCTGGACCGGCTGTGGGCCTACTTTCTCGGCCACATCCGCCTGAACCTGGACCACCTGCACGCGTCGACGATGTTCTACCGCGACATCCGGTTCCTCAGCGCGGAACGCCGCGCAGAGATCGTGCCGATGCGGGACGAGCTGCAGAGCTACGTGCGTGAGCTGGTCGTCGAGGGCATCGAGACCGGGCTGATGTACCCGGACATCAACGTCAAGCTGGCCTCCATTCACATGTTCAGCGTCGCCAACAGCATTCACCAGTGGTACAAGCCGGACGGCGAGATGACGCCGCACGAGATCTCGCGAGGACTGGCATTGTCCATCGTCCGCAGCGTGGCCATCCAACCGTGGACACCCCCTCGCGAGTCGTGACGATCGCCCCCGTGCCCCGTTCGGAGGTTGACCTCGCAAACAGCCCGTTGGTAGTTTGATGAATATTCATATTTGAGCTTAGCCGAGAATCCGACGCACCACTACCCTTGAGGTTGACCATGGACTACATCCGCCAGTTCGACGAAACAGCGACCTTCGACACCGGCTTCACCGGATACCGCGCACAGATCGTCTCCCATCTCGAGAGCGCCCTCATCATCGGCAGCTGGATCGAGTCCGGCGGCTGCGGCCCCGGCCTGCACTACCACGAGAGCGACCAGTCGTACTATCTCGCACGCGGCGAGATGAACATCCAGCTCGGCGACGAGGTCCACCACGTGACGGCCGGCGCCTTCGTGTTCATCCCCGCGGGACTGGCCCACCGCAACTGGAACGACGGGCCGGACACCGAGTTCCACTTCGAGATGATCATCCCGGCACCGACTCCCGGCAAGCCGCTGATGTACCCGGTCGATTCTCCCGAGCAGGCACCCGGCTCCACCGAGAGCGGGTACGTGAAGACCACCGGCAAGTCCGACTTCGTCACTCCACCCGGTTTCGACGGCATGGGGCTGTGCCCGCTCGGCAAGAACGAGAAGGCCCGCTACAACGCGATCCGCATGTCCCCCGGCGGCGAGGGCCCCGGAACACACATCCACGACTTCGACCAGTACTACTTCGTCCTCGAGGGCGTCCTCGAGGTGGAGGTCGCGCTGCAGCGCCACAGCGTGCCCGCAGGCCATGCCGTGTTGCTGCCCGCCGGCGTCCCGCATCGACAGTGGAACGCGGGCGCCGTGGACGAGATGCACCTCGCACTGCTCTCCCCCGCACCGTTGCCCGACCGCCCGTGGGACTACGGGGTCAACTTCGAGGCGAACGGCGACGACCACTCCGGTTGATGCGCTGAGGATACGGCCGTTCGGCCGGTGGACCCACTCGGGATCCGCCGGCCGGACATCTACGCCCTGACGTGCACCCTCGGCCCCCGCAGCACTCACACGATCTACATATTGACAAATATTCATCAGACATGGATTCTTGTAGTGTCGTGTCGATCACAGGACACCATCCTGTCCACCCGACGACGACTCCGTGATTGGCCGCGTGCTGGCTGCGTCGAACCCAGGGAGGATCTGTTGACCACGTTTGCGAGTCCCCCACAGAACGACACACCACAAGAGATTCAAGGCAAGGCAACTGTGTCGACATCGTTGAAAGCCGTCATCGTGGATCGCGTGATGACCACGGACCGGGTCGTCGCCCTCGACCTCGAGTCCGCTGACGGCTCCCCGCTTCCCATGTACGAGGCAGGAGCACACATCGACGTGCTCCTCGACCGGACCGGCCTCGACGGCACCCTGATCCGCCAGTACTCACTGGTCGGCACCCCCGGCGAACCCCACCGCTACCGCATCGCGGTCCTGCGCGACGACAATTCCCGCGGCGGCTCCCTCGCCGTCCACGACCTCCAGGTCGGACAGGTCGTCGAAATCTCCGCCCCCCGGAACAACTTCCGGCTCGCCCCCGCCCGCCACCACCGACTCTTCGCCGGCGGCATCGGCATCACGCCCATCCTGTCGATGGCCCACGAACTCGACGCCACTGGCGGCGACTACACGCTGCACTACAGCGCCCGCACCGCAGCCGACGTCTCCTTCGCCGAACTACTCGCCACCAACCCCCGCGTCGTGATCCACCTCGACGATCAGGACCAGCGACTGGACCTGTCCACCGACCTCGGCGCTCCCGAACCCGACACCGCTGTCTACGTCTGCGGACCCGGACCGTTCATCGATTTCGTCCTCGATGGAGCCGCCGAACTCGGCTGGCCCGACGACGCTCTCCACAAGGAGCGCTTCGCCGCGTCCACCGCCGTCGACGAACCAGGCACCGGCTTCACCGTCAAACTCGCAGCCAGCAACACCGAATTCCAGGTCGGTGAGGACGAAACCATCCTCGAAGTCCTGGAACGCAACGGCATCGACGCCCCCTCCTCCTGCCAACAGGGCATCTGCGGCGAATGCGTCGTCAAGGTCCTCTCCGGAGAGCCCGACCACCGCGACGACATCCTCTCCGACCGCGAACACGACGAAGGCCTGTTCACCCCCTGCTGCTCACGCGCACACAGCCCCAGCATCGAACTCGACCTCTGATGTCGCTGTCTCCCGGCCTCTTCGGGGGTCGGGAGGCAGCGACACGTCCGGGCCTCCCTCGTCCGTCGCTCCGCGTCTCAGGACGGCAATCCCGAACGATCGAGGTGACCGAGGAGGCGACTCAGTTGGTCCGCGAAGTAGTCCACGAAAGCCGGATCGGACGGATCGATCGGGGACAGTGCCCGCACGATGTGGGGTATTGCAGCCGGTGCGGTATTCGCTGCGATGAGCACCAGGGAGAAGATTCCGGGCTCGATGTCCGGCGGGAAGTCCCCTCGCTGCTGCCGTTCCCGCGCATTCTCCAGCAGCGGCTCCAGGTTCGCGATGAACCGACCGCCGTCCGCTCCCCTCCCGTCCGTGTGCACGAGAGCGCGATTCCAGTCCGAATCGGTTTCCGCCTGGCGCACCAGGGCGCCGACGACGTCGGCCAACGACTCCTTGCCTTCGACGAGGACGCGACTGTTCGTTACCCAACGCTCACTGAGCACATCGAACAGACCACGCTTGCCGCCGAAGTGGTAGGTGATGAGTTGGTGTGTGACACCGGCACGTTCGGCGATCCGGATCACCCTCGCGCCCTCGTATCCTGCTCGCCCGAACTCTGCTGCGGCCGCCTCGAGGATGAGATGCCTGGTCCGTGCGGGATCGCGCTGCCGGTCAGGATTGCGGGACCGACGCCTGCGCTGAGGGTGCGAGTCCGCGCCGCTCGCAGTGGGAGCAGTGTCCGCATCCGAACTCGAAGCTGAATCGTCCGATCGCGTCATGACGTCAAATCTACACCGCCACATCAAAGTTCGGAGAGATTACCGTCTCCGTACCGTTCGCACTGCCACCTCCGGCCGATTCCGGCCCCACCCTCCCGACCTCCTTGGCCTGTTCCGCCTCCGTGGGGTACTATTCAGAATAATTGATGACTATTCATCAGACGCAATTGCCGAGCCATCCGCGACACAGCCGGATGTGCCCGACCCGACGCTGAACCGTCACTTCGACCGAGGGACCTCGCAGATGAGTATCAAGCCCTGGCTTTTCGAGTTTTTCCACTCCATTCACGACCCCGCACGCCGCGACGATCCCGCCGCGGCCAATGAGCACTTCCGCCGGTATCTTGACCTGTGGGTCGGTGCCGACGAGTTCTGCTGGGAGGGAATTTTCTTCAGCGAGCACCACTTCGGCCCGGGTTACAGCCCCTCCCCCAATCTGGTGATCGCCAACCTGGCCGCGCGGACCGCACACCTGCGGCTGGGAGTGCTCGGCAGCGTGACATCCTACGCGACGCCGTGGCGTGTTGCCGAGGAGTTCGCCATGCTCGACCACCTGAGCGAGGGTCGCCTCGAAATGGGTGTTGTCAGCGGGATCCCGCCGGAGCTCGCGGTGGTCGGCATCACTCCGCAGCACTCCGCGGAGGTACACGCCGAGGTGCTGGACGTCCTCCAGTCAGCGGTGGAGAAGAACGTCGTCACGCATCACGGCAAGCACTACACACTCGACGGGATCCGCATCACGCCCGGATTCCTGCAGGCCGAACCCGCAGTGTGGACTGCAGCGCGCAGCGAGGCATCCGCGCGCCGAGCGGGCGAGCGCGGCCTCAAGATGTGCAGCGGGTTCCTCCCGGCCGAGGACCTGGCGCCGGTGTACGACGCCTACCGTGACGGCGCGAAATCCACCGGGAAGCCCTGCGGGCCGGACACCCTCGGTATCCGCCGCGTCATCTCCCTCGTCGACAACGAGGCCGACATCGAGCAGGCCGCCTCCGCCGCAGCGGCCGGTGTCGCCGAACTCTTCGAGGTCAGCGCCGAGGCGATGAACGTTCCGGACGCACCGACACCGAATGTCGATGCGGGTGACCTCATCTACGGCACACCCCGGCAGGTTGCCGACGAGATCATCCGGCAGTGCCGACTTCTCGGAGCCGGCCACATCCTGGCGACCTTCAACGTATTCGATCTCGACGAGCTCGGCCGCCAGCACGAACTGTTCGGCCGCGACGTCGTTCCGCTCCTGCGCGCGGCACAGATCGGCTGATCACGCCCGGCACACTGCCGTCGATTCGGCTCTCCGAAACGTCGCACACACAACAATCATCGGTCTGGAAAGGAACTCTCGTGACCACCGTGGAAACCACACTCGACACCGGAACCGGCTACGGCCGCCCACCCGGCACCCACAATGCCCGACTGACCGAGGTCGGGCCCGGAACCCCGATGGGTGAGGCACTGCGCCGGTACTGGCAGCCGATCGCCAGTTCCGAGGCATTGACCAGCGACGTACCGCACCGCACGACACTTCTGGGCGAGAACCTCATCGTCTTCCGCGACGGCAGCGGACGCGCCGGAGCCGTCGCCGAACGGTGCGCCCACCGCGGAAGCAGCCTCTTCTACGGCCGCGTCGAGGAGGACGGCATCCGTTGCTGCTACCACGGCTGGAAGTTCGACGTGGAGGGGCGCTGCATCGAGCAGGCATGCGAGCCCGCGCTCGGCCGGCGCCGTGAGGCCGCGCGCCAGCCGTGGTATCCGACCGAGGAACGGTACGGACTGGTCTACGTCTACATGGGTCCACCGGATCGCAAGCCGCCCCTGCCCACCTTCGAGTTCATGGAGCTCGGCCCCGGTGAGTCGTACTTCAGCTCGCTGCCCGCTCCCGGCGCCGAGGTCGTCGGAATGGTCGCACCCTGCAACTGGCTGCAGGTGTTCGAGAACGCCGTGGACCAGACCCACGCGACCTGGCTGCACCATGCCCACAGTGGCACCCAGTTCGAGGGGGTGGGTGGCCCGACCGGGTACCCGGTCGATGCCTTCGACCCGAACAAGATCGCCGAGCGGATCAGCTTCGACCGCACCGACGACGGCGTGTCGTACGATCACCGGTTCGAACACGCACTGCCCGACGGCACCGTACAGAAGATGGTCGCCACCGCCGAGTGCCAGCTTCCGAACATCATCATGTTGTCGGACTTCGTTCAACTGTCGGTCGGCACGCCGCTCGACACACTGATCTACATCGTCCCGTCCGACGACACGTCGCACCGCGTGTTCGTCGCCACGCGCGGCACCGGGCTGGACCGCATGTTCCGTCTCATCCTGGGTATCAAGCAGAACGGCAAGTTCCAGTTCGAGATGTCGGAGGAGGAGTTGCAGCGTTACCCCGGAGACACCGAGGCCCAGATTTCGCAGGGACCGATCACCCTGCACTCCGAGGAAACCCTGGCCACGTCCGACAAGGGAGTGGTGTTCCTCCGCCGGATGCTCACGAAGATGGTGGACGACGCCGAGGCAGGCAACGACCCCCTCAACACCGGCCCTGCCGCCGACTCGATCCGCACGACAGTGGCCGGTGTGCGGATCGAGCCATAGTATTTCACAACAAATTTCGGCAGATCCCGAGATTCCGTGACGTGTATCCCGCGGTGACCCGCGGGATACACGTTCCTGGTTCAGCCGCTGCCGAGCCGCAGGGGGCCCACCGGCCTCACCCGACGGGGAGCTGCAGCAGGTCCCGTCCCACGATCATGTTTCCCGAGTACCCCTGCGAGGCGGGCTGCCACCGCTCGAGTGGATTGTTCGCCGGGACGAGATGCGACAGAACAAGGTTGCGGGCACCTGCTCGCTCCGCGACTCCCCCGACCTGGTCGATCGGGGTATGAGACTCGAGAAGGTGGGTGCGGATGGGCTCAGCCTGTTCCGGAGGGAAGGCGCTGACGATCTCGTCCACCCACACCGGGTCGATCACCTCGTGCACCAGGTAGTCACATCCCTGCGCCAGCTCGATCAGGTTGTCGGTCGCGCAAGTGTCGCCGGACACCACCACGGACCCGTCCGGCGTATCGAACCGGTACGCGAACGCGGGGGCGGTCGGGCGATGGTCGACGAGCGTCGCCGTGATGCGCACATCGCCGTCCGTCCACACATCGAACGGTGCGATTCGCGGCGGGATCCCGCCGGGATCGACCGTCCAGTGTTCGTTGACGTCGATTTCGTTGATGTCGAACACCTTCGACGGCGGGAGGAACGCGCTGTCGCGAATGCGATCGTTCAGATCGTTCGCGAACGCCTTGTCCAGATAGTTCGTCATGCCCGCGATTCCCGGCATCGGGTCGTCGGGATGCAGTACCTCCGGCTCCGGCCGGCCCGGTGGATACACCCTCGGTAGCGTCGCACGCGCGGGCGGACCGAAGACCTTGACGGACTTTTCCAGCGTCATCAGACCGTTCGACGGTGCCGTCGAGTACACCGCCGGCCAGTCCGCGAGATGATCCGAATGCATGTGGGTGAAGAAGATTCCGCGGACACCGGACAGTGTCTGCGCAGGCTCACCGAATCCCGAAGGCAGCAGTCGCATGTGCGACCCGTGGCCGAGATCGATGATGTACACCCGGTCCTGGTAGACGACGGCCGTGCTCATGCCGTACCTGTCGGCGCTCATGATCGGTGGTCCACCCGCAGTGCCGAGGAGTACCAGCTTGGTCCGGCTGTTCACCGGACTCGGCGGGGCGGAGTCCGCGGAGCCGGTGGGCATCGCCGCCGCGGGCGGTCCGGGCGAGCAGGCGGCCAACACACCTGCGGTCCCTCCGATTCCCACGGCCCGCAGCATGTTCCGCCGCGATACACCTGCCAGCGCAGGCGAGCGCAGGACTGATCCGATCTCACACATGTTCTGTTTGCCGATCCCTTCATGAATGTCAGCGGTCCCGAGTCGACCGGACTGTGCACTCGGGCGGGTTCCGGACTCGGCGGTGCTCACACCGTGCGCAGGTCCTTGCCTCGAGTCGCCTTCATGACCAGACCGGCCGTGAGGGTGGCGACGCACAGGAGCATGATGTAAGCCCCGCCCATCCACCCTCTGCCGAGGTCGAGCACCAACGCGTTGAGGTACGGCGCCGATCCACCGAACGCCGCGACTGCGAACGAGTAGGCGAATCCGATTCCTTGCGTGCGTACCCGTGGACGAGATCACTAAACGATTGCTTAGTCTGCTTAGTCTGTATTGTGAACTACTTGCTGTCAAGGGGGTGCGCGACTCGATCGCGCGCCCTCAGGCAGTGCTGCCGACCAGCCGATCAGCGAGCTCCGCGAAGGCCGTCGCCAGCTGGTCCGGGTCGGAATACGTGCGCGAGGGGAACCAGCGCACGGTGTCGATCGCCATCGCGAGAATCGCCAGCGTCGTGGTCGCCACGTCACCGACTGCGAAGTCGCCGCGCACGACACCCTCGTGAACGATCGCCTCGACGGTGGCGTGGATCCGCCTCCGCACCTCGGCCACCGGCCGGTGGTTCACCTCGTCGAGGAAGTGGAGTTCGTACTGGATCGTCCGGGAGATCACGTGATGCTTGGCATGCCAGTGGGCGAAGTCGTACACGACTGCTCTGAGTCGTCGACGCGGACCGCCGTCAACTCCCGCAGCGGCCGTAAGGCTCTCGTAGCAGGCACGATGCCCCAGGAGGCTGAGACGGAAGAGGATCTCCTGCTTCGAGGCGTAGTGGATGTACATCGCCGCGGGACTCATTCCGGCGCCCGCGGCGATGTCCCTGGTTGTGGTTCCCGGGTACCCGTTCGCCGCAAACGCGTCGCGGGCCGACACCAGCAGGCGGTTCGCGGCGTTGGTCCGGGTCGACGCCGGACTGTCGGGATGGAGTCCGGTCGACCAGTACTCGCGCAACGCCTCGCCCTGCGGCGGGGCACCATCCTCCGGGTGACCGGACACTGGCGATCCTTCGTTCGACACTTCGGCGCAGATGCCGCTCGGACATCGACCTTTCTGGACATCGACACAGTGCCACACTCCGCGCAGACGTCGGCGGCAGGACTGCCGGATTCCGTCGGGTCGCAGGCATGGAGGGAAAGCACTGCGCGCCTCCCTTCCTAAGCATTTGCTCAATCTGATTCGTCGACGTCGTGGAGTACCTCGGTGACGAGATCTCGGAACCACCCGATACTGGGCGAGGGCACAGCCCTCCGCAGCGTGTACAGCGCGACCTCGACGGTGGGAATTTCGAAAGGCAGGACGAAAGGCCGTACGTCTGCCCTCCGGGTGAACGACTCCACGACTCCGCCCGGCACCAGGGCCAGGTGTGGTGTGCTGGCGATTATTTCGGGCAGAACAGTGAAGTGAGGTACGCGCGCAGCGACGGTCCTGTGTCTGCCCCGGCGAACGAGAACGTCGTCACCCGCCTGGTGCCCGGCGGTTGAATCGACCACGACATGGCGCTCGTCGAGAAACTCGTCGAGCGTCGGCGCGTCGCGAATCCGCGGATGCGATGAGGCGCACAACCCAACGTACCGCTCCCGGATCAACGTCCGACGTTCGAGGTCCGGGGCGTCGATTCGCGGCGTGCAGATCACCACGTCGATGACGCCGCGGCGAAGACTCTCGGCGGCGGTGTCCGTGTGCAGCGGCGAAACCTCGACCCGGCAGTGCGGCGCCCGAGTGTTCAGCGCCGTGAGAATCTTCGGCAGCAACGTGAGCTCCCCGAGATCGGTGGCACACAGCCGGAACGTTCGCTCCGTTTCGGCCGGTTCGAAGCGGCCTGCACTCGCGATGGCCTCGTTCACGATCTCGAGGGCCTGCTGCAGCGGCGGGTACAGGGTAGTCGCCAGGGGGGTAGGCACGAGGCCCCCCGCCGAGCGGGTGAAGAGTTCGTCGTCGAACCGACGCCGCATGCGCCGCAGGGCGTAGCTCACCGAGGGCTGGGTGATGAACAGCAACTCGGCCGTGCCGGTCACGCTCCTCGTCTCGTACAAGAGCACGAAGGTCTTGACGAGGTTCAGGTCGGATGAGTCCACCCAACCACCATAGATTTGATCTATCTGCATATCGACTATTTCGACTGGACCTATCGAGCGCACGTTCCTACCGTTGACCTCGACCTCTCTGACGCGCTCGCGGCCATCACCACTCCGCGAGCCCACTCGGCCGACAGAACGGGAACTTCTCCATGGCAACGGTGCTCGACGTAACCTACGACCTCCTGCGGGCGCACGGTCTGACAACTGTCTTCGGCAATCCCGGCTCCAATGAGCTGCCATTCCTCGCGGGCATCCCGGATGACTTCCGGTACGTCCTCGGCCTCCACGAGGGCGCGGTCCTGGCGATGGCCGACGGCTATGCGCTGGCAAGCAATCACTCGGCGTTCGTCAACCTGCATGCGGCAGCGGGTACGGGAAACGCCCTCGGGCCGCTCACCAACTCGGTGTACTCCCATAGCCCCCTCGTCATCACCGCAGGCCAGCAGGTGCGATCGACTATCGGCCAGGAGGTGATGCTGGCCAACGTCGACGCACCGACGCTGCCGAAGCCGCTGGTGAAGTGGTCCCACGAACCGGCGTGCGCGGAGGACGTGCCCCGGACGCTCAGTCAGGCCATCCACATCGCGAACCTGCCCGCCAAGGGCCCGGTGTACGTGTCTGTGCCCTACGACGACTGGTCCAAGGAAGCCCCTGCGGGAACACGACATCTCCTCGACAGGCGATCAGAGTCCGGCCAGTCGTTCGACGCGAACCAGATCGACAGGCTCGTCGACATCCTCGACTCCGCGAAGAGTCCTGTCCTCGTCCTCGGTCCCGAGGCCGACGTCGACGGTGCCTACGAGGACGCGGTCGAGTTGGCGGAGGTGCTGAGCGCCCCGGTGTGGATCGCCCCCTCCGCGTCCCGCTGCCCGTTCCCGACACGCCACCGCAGTTTCCGCGGGGTGCTTCCGGCGGGCATCCAGGACGTCACCGACGCCCTGGCCGACCACGACGTCATCCTGGTGGTCGGGGCACCGGTGTTCCGCTACCACCAGTACGTGCCGGGTGACTACCTTCCCGAGGGCGCCAGGCTCATCCACATCACCAGCGACGCGTGTGAAGCCGCCCGCGCGCCGATGGGCGACGCCCTGGTGTGCGGTGTGCGGGAGGCCCTGTCCACGCTCGCGGGCAGCGTCGAGGCCGGACGCAGGCCGGCCTTGCCCCCGCTCCCCGATTTCCCGGAGCCACCCACGTCGACGGACCGGCTGCACCCGGAGGAACTGTTCGCATTACTGCGCGAGAACGCCCCCGCGGACACCGTGTACGTCAAGGAGTCCACCTCCACGACCGGGGCGTTCTGGAAGCAGATGGATCTGGCCCTGCCCGGAAGCTACTTCTTCCCGGCATCGGGCGGGTTGGGATTCGGCCTGCCCGCCGCTGTCGGAGCACAGCTGGCGCACACGGATCGTCAGGTGGTCGGGCTGATCGGTGACGGCTCCGCCAACTACGGGATCACCGCCCTCTGGACGGCCACCCAGTACGACATCCCGGTGATCATCGTCATCCTCAAGAACGGCACGTACGGCGCGCTCCGGTGGTTCTCGAAGGTGCTGAAAGCCGGCGAGGTCCCCGGAATGGATGTGCCCGGAATCGATTTCACCGCTATCGCACGCGGATACGGCGTCGACGCCACCTCCGTCGCTACCTGCCCGGACTTCGTCGCCGCCTTCAAGGCCGCCCTCGCGAGCGGAAAGCCCGCGGTGATCGAGGTGGACACCATCCTCACCGAGCCGTGAGAACCCGCCGAGAGTGGCTCAGGCAGGCCCGGTCAGCCGCTGCTCCGCGGACGTCGCGGCGCGCACGAGCTGCACACCGTAATCGTTGCCGTTCGGGGTACGGACGGTCGTGTGGACGTGGAACCGTTCCGGCTCGGGGTTCGCGAGCGCCAGTCCGCCATGGTGGTCGAACTCCACCATGATCACGGGACTCTGAATCCGGTAGTAGAAGACATCGTCGTCACCCGTTCCCCCGATCCAGCAGAACCAGGTGTCGTCGATGTGTCGACGGACGTCCGCGATCCGCGCCGCACGCGGCCCGTCCGGTTGGTAGTCGAGAAACAGTTCGACAATCGCCACCAACCGATCCTGCTGCTCCTCGGAAAGCTCTCCAGCACAGACACCCTCGTACGGGATAACCCGGTTGTCCTGGAAGCATCCACCGAGGTGCAGTTCGTCACCGGGTGCCAACCGCCCCTCCGGCAGGTTCGGATCACGCTTGGCGTGAAACAGGATCGCCTTCTCCGCCTGCTCTGCGGTGAGCGATCGGATTGCATCGAGTCCGGCGCGGTCCTGCTCGACGAACACGACGGTTCCCGCGTGCTCCCCCTCGTCGATCTCGTTGGGTTCCGCTCCGAAGAAGATGGGCGTGAACACCTGCTGTTTGCCCAGGAACAGCGTGCTCAGACATACGTGGTGGCCGCTGAAGTTCCACCCCCACGGCTCGTCGAGGGACGGGGTGCCGAAGATGTTGATGTTGTAGCTTCCCACGTTCAGCGCGTTCGGCAGTCCGAGCAGGTCACCGAGGAATCCGTTGATGCGCATCAGGTCCACGATCTTGCCGTACCCGGCCTTGCTGGTGCTCGCCTCGACGAGACCCATGCAGGCCTGGATGCTGGCCTCCTCCAGTTCCTCGAGTCGCAGCCCGAACGGGAACAGGTAGAACTCCGGGTTCATCCACGCTCGCCACACCTGGCTGTCGAGCGGGTGAAGCACCCGTGCACGCTCCTCGTCCGACAAGGCCGCGAGCAGCGCCTGCGCGGCGGCAACGGCCGCCTCCGTGGGCGCTCCCTCGTCCTTTCCGAGTTCGAACAGGTCGGCAATAACGTTGCCGTCCGTGGTGATTCCCTCGAAAGAGGTGGACTCGAAGAGGCCCTCCCAATACTTGATGACGGGTCCAACGTCGGGTGCCGCCCGCATGACATCCGCGTACTCGAGCGGGGTGAGGCTCTCCAGCCCCTTCAGTCGTGGATGTTCGTCGAACACGAAATCCCGGAATCGTGCGGTCATGGTGGGAACTCCTCGATTTTCTCGGTGGCGGGAGGATACGAGTGCGGAGATGGTCCTGCGCGATGGGATCGACTCGGTGGAACCGTGCCGAAGTTTGCGCACGGGCCGCCAATCTCAACCATCCACGATGTGGAACGTTGATTCGCAATTTGGACCAACTTAACGCACAGGAGTGGCACTTGTCACCATTCGCCGTGTCGAACGAACTAGTTTGATTTCCGCCGCCCGATCGTCAAGCGGCTTCGAACGGTAGCGCCCGGTGCACTGGAGATCACCCCCTGTGACAGCGCGGAGATCGCCCGCCGGAAGGCGGCCGTGCAGTACGCCGCCACCCACCTCCGCACCACATGGCACCCGCCCCCATACCGTGCATGACCAGCAATAGCCCACGCGGGACAGGCGCTTTTACAGTTCTGATGAATACTCATTGACGATCTGGCCGATCTGACGTAGCGTGTCCTTCAGAGTGACCCGGATTACACAGCTCACCCGAATGGCCGGGGCCACTTGATGATTCGAACCCAGCGGGTCTCGGAGTCGACCGCGGTGCGCGCCCTCGGTCCGCACTCCGACCTCACGGGCCGAACTTTTCTCCGATGCGGTGCGGTCACTGCCAGCCTGCTGCCGGGTCCCGACGCGCCCATAACCCTCGGCAGTTTCCGCAGTAGACGTTCACGAAAGGACTCACAATGACGACCACCTCTCCCACCGAGGTCGACACGGGAACCGGCTACGGGCGTCCGCCCTCCTCCCACAACGCGCGTCTCACCGAGGTGGGGCCCGGCACGCCGATGGGTGAAGCCCTCCGTCGCTACTGGCAGCCGATCGCAAACTCCAGCGCTCTCACCAGCGACGTTCCCCACCGGACCAAGCTCCTCGGCGAGAACCTCATCGTGTTCCGCGACGGTCAGGGACGGGCAGGTGTCGTGTTCGAGCGTTGCGCGCATCGCGGCAGCAGCCTGTTCTACGGCCGCATCGAGGACGACGGCATCCGTTGCTGCTACCACGGGTGGAAGTTCGACGTGCAAGGCCACTGCCTCGAGCAGGCATGCGAGCCGGGGCTGGGCAAGCGTCGCGAGGCTGCACGTCAACCGTGGTACCCCGTCGAGGAGCGCTACGGCCTGGTCTTCGTTTACATGGGCCCGCCCGACCGCAAGCCGGCACTGCCGCGCTACGACTTTCTCGAAGACCTGGAGGAGGGCGAGGCCCTCTACAACGAGCCTCCGATACCCGGAATGAACGTGACGGGCCCGGTAACCGAGTGCAACTGGCTTCAGTCCTATGAGAACGCCGTCGACCCGGTACACGCGCCGTGGCTTCACTACACACACAGCGGACAGCAGTTCGCCGGTGTCGGTGAGCCCGGTGGATTCCCCGTCGAGTACTTCGACCCCAACACCGCTCCCCAGAAGATCGAGTACTCGCGCACCGACAACGGCGTCATGTACACCCAGCAATTCGACTTCGAGGAATCCGACGGGAAGACGTACGAGCTCGACTGGGCGGTCGAACTGCAGGTTCCCAACATCATCGGCCTGCCCGACTTCACCCATCCGGTCCGCGACCGCAAGCACGACTGCTTGATCTGGATAGTGCCCTCCGACAACACATCGTTCCGCTTCTTCCTGGCGATCCGCGCGAAGGATCCGGCCCGGTTCTTCAACGTACTCGTGGGCATCAAGCAAAACGGCAAGATGCCGTGGGAGCTGAGCGAGGAGGAGATGCAGCGCTACCCAGGCGACAACGAGGCACAGATATCACAGGGCCCCATTACCCAGCACTCCGAAGAAACACTCGCCACATCGGACAAGGGGATTGTGATGTTGCGCCGCATGCTGAACCAAATGGTCGATGACGTCGAGACAGGCAGAGACCCGATGAACATCGAACACGGCGACGCCACCCCGCGCGGCTGCCGATCTGGGGTCTTCACGCTCAGAGAGAAGGCGACCTCCACGAAGTCCGCCTCCACGGAATCTACCGAGTCCGAAGCCGTGAACGTGCCCTGAGACCCGTGCCCGCCGAAACACGTAGGCCTCGAGGCCAAACACCGGTGGCTTCGGCGGGCATATCAAGGGACCTCCACGCGGGCCGAGTTCACCTGCAGCGAATCGGATCCAGTAGATTGACGTTCATGCCAAGATCCAACTCACGTTCGTCCGAGGCGAGTCAGTCGCCGAAATCGGACGTGAAGCGCGGTAAGCTTACGACAGGCGAGACGTCCCGCCGCAGCAAACCCCGTCAAGCCGCCGCAAAGAGGACACCGTCACGTGAGACGCCGAGCATCAATGCCGAGTCGGCCACAGAGAAGAAGCCTGGCGTTGCTGCCAACCGCAAGAGCAGAGAGGCCGGCGCGCCCGCTTCTCCTCCTGCGCAGTCGCAACGCCGTCGTCGATCGAGCGATCCAACCCAACGACGAGATCCTGAGCGCACTCGGCAGCTGATCCTCGACGCCGCAAGCGAAGAGTTCGGCAATGCCGGTTACTCGGGTGCACGTGTGATGCGGATAGCGGAACGTGCCGGTGTTGCCCACCAGCTCATCACCTACCATTTCGGCGGCAAGAAGGGATTGTTCGAAGCACTCAGCGACCGCTGGGAAGCCGAGAGCAAGAGCGCCATCGTCGGCGCGAAGCCTGCCAACGAGGCCATCGCCGAACTCGTACATCAAGCTGGTCAGTTCCCCTCCTGGGCCCGTGCCCTCGTACGTGAAGGTCAGCAGGATCTGGACCATGTTCGGTTCATGGAGCGATTGACTCCGATGCTCGAGAACGCGCGGGAACGCCAAGCCCGCGGCGAATTCCCTTCCGATGTCGACGCAGGCATCGTGACCCTCGTATTCTTCGCAGCAACCGCCGCGCCGGCGACGCTGCCGCACATAACCCGAGCATTGTCACCGGTGGATCCCGACAACCCGGCTTTCCTCGACTACTACGCTGACCAATTAGGACGGCTGATCATGCATCTGGGTGAGGCGACCAAATCCTGAACAGATAGCGGACTTCACCGCAGCACCTCGACGCTTCGCCTGGTGCCGGCGGGGTACGGTGGTGTCGCCTTCTACACCGCGTCACAACCGTGCACTCAATTTGCGGGTAGCTTCGCGAACCAGCACGCCGTAAGGACCGTGCAGCTCAGGTGTCAACCGATAGGACGGCATCGAAATCGACAGAGCGCCCAACGGCCGGCCGGCGTTGTCTACGACCGCCGCCGCGACCGCTGCAACATCGGCCCGCCATCTACCAGGGTTGATCGCGTAACCCGTTGCACGCACATCGTCGACAGCATCGAGTATCTCGTCGCGATCGGTGATCGTCAGGCTCGTCGCGGCGACTAGCTGCTTCGGCAGGTACAGACCGATTTCCTCCCGCTCGAGCGTCGACAAGTACGCCCATCCAGAAGCCGTCATGTACATCGGCGCCCGCTCACCGATCTGCGATACGGTCTGGACGGATCGAGAAGAGTGGACCTTGTCGATGAGCACGAGCATGTTCCCATCAGGGACCGACAGATGGATGTTCTCATCCGTTTCCACTCCCAGCTCAGTGAGAACCGGGCGTGCAACGGCGCGCAGGTCGATCCGGTCTCCCGAATTGGACCCGACCGCGAGAGCCCGCGGCGTGACGACCCACCGAACCTCACCTGGATTACCCTGTGGCGCTACCCAACCAGCATGCTCGAGCGTCCTCAATATCCTCGACACTGTCGGTTTGGGTAACGACAAGGAACGAGCCAGGCGGGTCAACCCGACCGGCTGAAGATCGGCCACCGCCTCGAGAGCGCTCAAGGATCGCAGGACCGATTGCATCGCACCGCTCGGGACGTCGTCGTTGTCGCTCACCAGGATCCTTTTGGCTCGGCTTTGTCGCGAGTCTATCCGCACCCAACAATCTGCACGGACGCGACTGCACAGACCCGCTTCGCGAAAGGCCGCATCAGGCTGACACACATGCCCTGCATCGGTGGAGTTCACTCCCGCGGAAACCACCGAGCCGAACGCGGCCGTTGCGGAGATCCCGATCCACGGCCTCCGGTTTCCGGAGGGAGTCCTCAGTCTCTCGGGCGTAGAGGCACCGACCGGACCGTAGTCCGATACACCGGCAGGTCTTCGTTGCACCGACGGGGTCCGAGTGCTTCAGCCGAGACGATAGCGGCTGCCGATAGTGTCGAGGTGCGTCCGAAGCCCCTCGAGGATCGGACGCTGCCCTCTGTGAAGCTTGACCTCTGCCTCGGGCAGCGACCACCATTGCGCGTCGTCGACCTCCGGGAACTGCTGTATCCTCCCCGACCTCGGCGGCCATTCGAGGTCGAACGTGTTACTGGACATGAACTGCAAGTCGGTCGTGGTCACGCCCGTGTAGACGCTCACGATCTTCCCGGACGACTGCTTGTAGCGGCCGAGCAGAGTCAGCGGCACGTCGGGCGCAGCGAATCCGCACTCTTCCTCGAATTCACGCAGAGCCGCATCGCGCGGTTCTTCGTCGTCGCCGTACTCGCCCTTGGGGACAGACCATGCGGCCGCGTCCTTACCTCGCCGGTACGGACCTCCCGGGTGCACGAGCCACACTTCCAGAAGTCCTGTGTCGCCGATGCGATACAGCAGCAGACCCGCGCTCATGACACTCATACACTTGTAACCGACTGTTGAAGAATCGTTTTCAGATTCGCCGGTGGAGTATTCCGGGGATTGAGGCCACGATCGGGAAGAACACGACGATACAGAGACCGGACCACCTCCGCGTACGCCGCCATGTTGTTCGGCTCCCCGCTCCCGTCCACCGCGAGGTAGCGGAGTTCGGGGACGTGGAGTTCCGTAAAGTCTTCGGACAGCCGCAGATACAGCCTCTCGTGTGCGAACTTGACGTCGTACTTCTCCATGCGTCCCCCTGGCCTGTGTAGCACGCTGCTCGGTAGCATCGAGGATATGCGCGCACCTGCCCTGGCGGAATTGTTCGAGGAACACCGCAGCCACCTGCTGTCGGTTGCATACCGGCTCACCGGAAGCGTGGCCGACGCCGAGGACGCGGTGCAGGATGCGTGGCTTCGGCTCGACGGCGCAGACGCCGACAGCATCGACGATCTGCGGGCGTGGTTGACCACAGTGGTGGGGCACCTCTGCCTCGACAAGCTGAAATCGGCCGCGGTCCGCCGCGAGAAGTACGTGGGACAGTGGCTGCCCGAGCCGATCGTCACGCCGCTGGCAGGCGCGCTTCCTCCCGATCCGCTGGAGCAGGTGGTGCGCAATGAGGACAACCGCCTGGCAGCGCTGGTCGTGCTCGATACCCTCACGCCCACACAACGGATCGCTTTCGTACTGCACGACGGTTTCGGAGTCCCGTTCGACGAGGTCGCACGCATTCTCGACGTCGAAGTTCCAGCGGCACGACAACTCGCGTCGCGTGGCCGGCGCGCCGTCGCCGACGCCCCGCCGCCGCCATCCGCGAGCGAACACGAACACGCGGTACAGCAGCTCATGGCGGCCATCGCCACCGGCGACGTCGACACGGTGATCGCAGCCCTCCATCCGGACGCTCGCATGATCGGCGATGCGGGCGGCACCACCCGCACATCGATCAATGTCATCGTGGGCCCCGACAAGTTCGCCCGGTTCTTCCTGGGGCTCGTCCATCTCTACGGCGAGCAGGCGCTCATGTCGCTCGAGCCGGCCCTCGTCAACGGCGAACTCGGATTCCTCAACCGGGGGTCCACGGGCGATGACACCCATCAAGGCTTCCCGGGTCGTGTACTCGGCGTCACTGTCCGCGACGGTCGTGTGTGGGCCGCCTACGACATGGCAAACCCCGCAAAACTCGGCGGGGTGCGCAACTTCGTTGCCCGTGCGCACTTTCGGTAGCGGTGGCTACCAGAATCACGCACGGGTGGCGGGGCCGCTTTCTGCCCACGGCACACGGCACGCATCCGTGCTGAAGCCCTGGTCGTGGATACCCAGCGCCGAGTTCATGCGGGCACGCATGTTCTCCAGCGCGATCTGGTAGGTCAGTTCCACAACGCCCGCACGACCGAACCGCTGCTCGAGATCGGCCACCTGCTCGTCGGTCACATCGTTCGCCACGTCGCCGGTCATCGCATCCGCATACGCGATCGCGGCCTTCTCGTCGTCGCTGTAGAGGCCCGAGGTCGCGTACTCGGCGATGTGCTCGAGTCGGTCGGTATCGAGCCCGTCGAGTCGTTGTAGCATCGTCCCGAAATCTACGCACCACGAGCAGCCCACAGTCCACGCGGTGCGGTACACCGCGATTTCCCGCACATTCTTGGGCAGCACCTTCGATGCTCGATCGGCGAGCATTTCGTGCAGTCCGCTCGCACGCAGCAGTCCGGGGTGGTAGGCCACCACGGTGAACGGCTCGGGAATCTGATCGAACATGCGACCTGCGACCTTGTACATCGCCTTCGTGGTCAGTCCTGCCTGGTCGGGTGTCAACGGTGGTATCCGTGTCATCTTCTGCCTCCTCGGCCTTGTCGTTGTCGACCTTCTCTTGTTGGACGAGGCAGCGCACCGAGATGTGACAAGGTGGGCAAACATGCCAAACACGCGGCGGCTACGCTGCAGAAATGCCAGAATCGCCGAAATCGGGACAGGCCCGTACCGTCGCCCGCTTGCGACCGTTCGCCTCCACGATCTTCGCCGAGATGACCTCGCTCGCGGTCGAGCACGGAGCGATCAACCTCGGGCAGGGTTTTCCCGATACCGATGGACCACCCGAGATGCTCAGGGTTGCCCGACGAGCAATCGCCGACGGGGTCAACCAGTACCCGCCCGGGTCCGGGATTCCGACGCTGAGGGCAGCGATCTCTGCCGACCGGTCGGCACGGTACGGCCTCGAACACGACCCCGACTCCGAGGTGCTGGTCACGGTCGGCGCCACCGAAGCCATCAGCGCTGCGCTGCTCGGTCTCGTCGAACCCGGCGACGAAGTACTGCTCATCGAGCCCTACTACGACTCCTACGCGGCCGCTGTGGCATTGGCCGGCGCGACCCGGCGGACCGTGCCGTTGACCCGCTCGGGTAACGAATTCGTCCTCGACGTCGAGGACCTCCGCGCGGCTGTCACCGATCGCACCCGCATGCTGATCGTCAACACACCGCACAACCCCACCGGCACCGTCTACGACCAGGACACGCTGGGGGCCATCGCCGAGTTCGCGTGCGAACGCGATCTGCTGGTGTTGTCCGACGAGGTCTACGAGCATCTCGTCTTCGACGGCCGTCGTCACACTCCCCTCGCCTCGCTGCCCGGTATGGCCGAGCGCACGATCACCGTCTCGAGCGCGGCCAAGACCTTCAACGTCACGGGCTGGAAGATCGGGTGGGCAATCGGCCCCCGCATACTGCTCGACGGGGTGCGCGCGGCCAAGCAGTTCATGACCTTCGTCGGTGGTGCGCCCTTCCAGCCCGCGATCGCACACGCCCTGAACCACGAACAGTCATGGGTGGCCTCGATGCGAGACAATCTGCAGCACAAGCGAACCCTGCTGTCTGGTGCACTCGCCGAGGCCGGGTTCGATGTCCTCGATTCCGGCGGAACATACTTCGTCTGCGCAGACATCACACCGCTCGGATTCCGCGACGGGGTACAGTTCTGTCGCCTTCTCCCCGAGATGGCCGGCGTCGCCGCCGTGCCGGTGAGCGTGTTCGTCGACGAACCTCTGTCATGGAATCATCTGGTGCGCTTCGCTTTCTGCAAACGCGACGACGTTCTGGTCGAAGCTGCCCAGCGGCTACACAGTGTGCGGCGGGTCCACGGCACGGGGAAGGCTCCGTAGGCGTGTCGACACCGACGATCCCCTCCGATTTCGTCAGCCGATCGGTGAGTGTGGCAGCGTCCGCCGGCGTCGACCTCACCCCTGCGCTCCTCGCCGGCAGAATCAGTCGCGCGGTACTCGCCCAGCCGCACGCACGGCTGACCCCCGAGCAGGTGAGCCTGTTCACCCGCGCGGCCTGGCAGATCACCGACGACGAGTTGTTCGGTCTCGGAACAGGCCCGGTGCCGCGCGGGTCGTTCCGGATTCTGACGTTGACGCTGATCCACTGTCCGGATCTCGCACGTGCCCTCACCCGCATGATCGAGGCCAACCGGGTCCTGCAGGGACTCCCGAAATTGAGCTTGGCCATCGGCGAGACGAGCACCCACCTGGATGTGATTCTCCCCGACGAGGTGACAGAAATGACCCGTGTAACAGTCGATTTCCTCTTGATGCTTCTGCACCGGTTCGCGGCATGGCTCGTCGGTGGGCGGGTGCCATTGGTGTCGGTGTTGCTGCCGTACGCGGAGCCAGATCCGATTCTCGCCCGTAGCTACGACGCCATCTTCGGAATCCCCGTCACCTTCGACGCAGGGCGCGCAGCACTCGAACTGGACAACTCGGCCATGCGGTCGCCGATCATCCGAACCGAAGAATCACTCGAAGCGTATCTTCGGGATTCTCCGAATCTCATGCTGTCGGAACGTGATTACGAATCGACCGTCTCCAGCCAGGTGCGCAGGATCTTCGAGTCGGGAATTCAGGGTCGTACGGCCACCACCGACGAGATTGCCGACATGCTCACGGTGAGTCCACCGCATCTGCGACGGTTGCTGCGCCAGGAGGGCACCTCCCTCGGCCGACTCCGCGAGCAGGTGCTACGCGACCTCGCCGTCGCCGGACTGCGGCGAGGGGAATCGGTGGACGATCTGTCTGCTCGTCTCGGTTTCTCCGAGCCGAGTGCGTTCCGTCGGGCATTCAAGCGGTGGACGGGAACCACGCCGCGCGCCTACCGCGTACGCGAGTGAGACAGCGCTGTCAGCAGAGACAGAACTCGTTGCCTTCCGGGTCTGCCATCGTAATCCACTCGTACGGCCCCTGGCTCCCGCGATGCAGTACAGCGGCCCCCGCAGCAACCAGACGCTCGGCCACCTCCTCTCGATTGTCTCCCACCTGAATATCGAGGTGAACTCGGTTCTTCGCGGACTTCTCTTCCGGGACCCTCTGGAACAGCATTCTGGGCCGGTGCGGGTTGTCGGGGTCGGTGATCGCAGACCCCGCCCGCCACACGAGTGTGCCGTCGAATATCTCGGTGTCCTCGTCACTCGCGTGACCGGCCTGTACGAGTCCGCGAATGAAGTTCTCGTCGCTGGGTTCGACGCGCCATTCGAGCGCCTCGGCCCACCATCGCGCCTGAGTGTGCGGGTTGATGCAATCGACTGTGACCTGAAATTCGTATCCCATGTCGCGACCCTACTGCGCACCTCCGACAGAGGCCCGTGCGCGATGCCCGAGGCGACGAGCAGGGCGTTTTCCGTCGCGCGCCCTGTTTGCCGGGTTGCAAATCCGACCAGGTTCTGGGACTGTCGGGTGGAAGCATCGTCTATCCTCGAGAGGGTGATTCGGAAGATATGCGTACGGTCGTGAAGGATGTTTATCCAACTCGCAACCGAATGATTTCGGAGTCCATCGCACGAATGGATCCTGTCGTCTGGGGTTCGACACCCGGGCCACTCGACCCCGCTGCGGTCAAGTCGTACGAATCGCGCGGATTCCACACTACAGAAGCACTTCTCGCCGCAAATGATGTCGGCAACCTTTTGGAAGAAACATCCCGACTCGGACGTGAACTCGGCAACGACGAACGTGTGGTCCGCGAGCACGCCGGAGGCGACGTACGGTCGATCTTCGATGTGCACCGCCTGAGTGGCCTGGTTGATTCGATCATCCGCCGACCCGAAATCTCGGGTATCGCACGACAATTACTTGGCTCCGACGTCTATGTCCATCAATCCCGGCTCAACGTCAAGCCAGGATTCCGCGGTGGCCCGTTCTATTGGCACTCGGACTTCGAGACCTGGCACGCGGAGGACGGCATGCCGTCCCCTCGCGCGTTGAGTATCTCCATCGCGTTGACCGAAAACTACGGTTACAACGGGGGGTTGATGATCATGCCGGGTTCACACAAGACGTTCGTCTCGTGTGCCGGTGAGACTCCAGACGACTATTACCGAGAGTCACTCGTCACCCATACGCCGCCGACGGGGTCGCCCGACGAAGACACTCTGACCCGGATGAGTGCCGAGTTCGGCATCAGCACCTTCCGCGGATCTGCGGGTTCTGCAACAGTTTTCGACTCGAACTGCATGCACGGATCGAACGGGAACATCACACCGCTTCCTCGTTCCAATCTGTTCGTGGTGTTCAACAGTGTCGAGAACACCCCCGTCGAGCCGTTTGCTGCAAGCAAGCCGCGTCCGTCGTACCTCGGCAGCAGAGACTTCACGTCACTCACCTGAACTGCGCTGACCTGAAGTGCGCTACCACCGCCTCGGGATCGTCTACCTGCACAGACAGGCGCGATACCGAGGCGGTGGCACGCTTGTGCCCGAAAAAGGCGGGGCGCCTGACGTCGACGGGTTCTGTCAGGATCAGGTCGAGGCAGGTGCCGTCCGACCCCGGAAGGTACAGCGCGTGATCATCGACGGTCTGGGACGTGTGTTCCCATCGCCTCCGCTCGAGCACCCGCCCCACATCCTGATGCTCCAGGTCGACGATCACCTGATGTCCTGCCCGGATCCTCAGCCGAGTCTCGGTCAGCAGATGCGGATGCGTGATCCGGCAGGCGAGAATCCCGAAGATCTGGATGACTCCCCAGATCGAGAGCACGAGTAGCACATTGCGGATCACCGGCCACGGCACCAGCACGTGGACAACCACGGCTTCGATGATGCATGCGACCAGGAACGCCATCGGGATACCCATCGTTCCCTTCGTGTACCCGACCGGGATCACCCCGGCGGAGACGCCGTCGTAGCGTCGGCGCGCGAAGAGCCAGATCGCGCGGTAGCCACGCACCTCGAACCGAATGAGGTCGGCTGCGACCTTCCCGGCGATCTCGTCGAGGACCGCATTCCATCCGAGTCCCTCGCCTCGCAGGGACCGGATGCGCAGCACGGTGAGAACGCCGACAACGGTGCCGAGCGGAATCTCGACCGCCAGCCACAGCCCGACCGCCGCACCCGGGCTCAGCACCCCGAGCGCGGCGAGCCCCGCATTGACGATTGCCACCAGGATCGTGATCACCGCCGCCACCACGTGCAGACGACGTGCGCGCACCCCGGTCATCGTTGCCGTTCCGCTGCTTCGGCTACTCGGACGATGACCCGGATCGCGACCGCCCGCTGCGCGGGATCCGGTAGCACTTCCGCCATCATCGGTTCACCGTTCGCCGCGAGGGAGGCCGACCTCGCGGCCCATTCCCCGAACAGACCACCGCCTCGGCGGCCAGTGAACAGGGTGAGGAATCCGGCCATCCCATCGGCGATCGCTTCGATCTCGCTCGCGACCTCGTCGGGCCCAGAACCCGCGAGCGCCCCGAATCGTCGGTACAACGCGACCACCGCACCTCGCCGCGCGGGGTCGGTGAGGACCTCGGTCACGGCATCGAGAAATTCCTGCGGCGCCTGCCCGGACAGGGCGACGAGTTCCCAGCTGTCACGCTCGTGTTCGAAGACCTTCTGCGTTCGGGGATCAGTCTCGCCGCTGATGAGTTCGTCGAATGTCCGGGCAAGGGGATCGGGAAGCGGTGAGATGGCGTGGCCGCGGCGGTGACCGTTGAGCATCGCGGTCAGCGCGTGCCGCCTTCCTTCGAGGACGTGCAGTTGTGCATCGAGGTCGGCGATCAACGCTTCGAGGTCTGCGGTGAGATCGTCCCGCGCTTCGCCGCGGTCCTGTGCGTCGTCGGCCGCGGCGCCGATCATGGTCGGGATCGCCCCCAACGGAACTCCGGCACCGGCGAGCCAGCGGATGCGCATCAGCCGCACGAGATCCTCCATCGAGTATACGCGGTACCCGTTGGAGGACCTCGGTGGCTCCGGCAGCAACCCGAGCCGGTGGTAGTGCCGGATCGTGCGTACGGTCGTGTCTGCGGCTGCGGCCAGTTCCCCGATTCTCATGACCCCAGCATCAACCCTGACGTTACGTCGGGGTCAAGGCGTGGCTAGGGCCGACGAGCGCGGACCGCTTCCGCGAGACGGTCCAGCTGATCAACGGTGGTCGCCCAGTCGATGCACGCGTCGGTGATCGACTTCCCGTACTCGAGTTCGTCTGCCTTCCCCAGCTCCAGATCTTGTCGGCCCGCTTCGATGAAGCTTTCGAGCATGACACCGACGATGCCTTCTTCTCCCGCGACGATGCGGTCGGCGATCTCGTTGACGACGCCTACCTGCTTCTCGTGGTTCTTGCTGCTGTTGCCGTGGCTCGCATCGATGACGACCCGCTCGGGCAGGCCGCCCTTACGCAGGCGGGCCATCGTGTCGGCAACGGTCTCGGCATCGTAGTTCGGCCCCGCACTGCCGCCGCGCAGGATGACGTGACAATCGGGGTTGCCGACCGTCTCGATCAGCGCGGCCTGGCCATCGAGATCGGTTCCGGGGAACACGTGGCTTGCGGCGGCCGCACGTGTGCCGTCGACCGCGACCTGTACGTCACCTTCGGTGGAGTTCTTGATACCGACCGGCATCGACAGGGCACTGCACAGCTGACGATGCACCTGACTGGCGGCGGTGCGGGCACCGATCGCGCCGTAGGTGACCAGGTCGGCGTAGTACTGCGGGAGAATCGGGTCGAGGAACTCGCAGCCGACGGGCAGGCCGAGACTCGACACGTCGAGAAGCAGCTTGCGACCGATGCGCAGACCCGTGTTGATGTCGTACGTACCGTCGAGATGCGGGTCGTTGAGCAGGCCCTTCCAGCCGAGCGTGGTGCGGGGCTTCTCGAAGTACACGCGCATCACGATGTGCAGATCATCACGCAGCTCGTCGGCTTTCGCCGCCAGCTTGCGGGCGTAGTCCATCGCGGCGGCCGGGTCGTGCACCGAGCAGGGGCCCACGATGACGACGAGCCGGTCATCGGTGCCGCCGAGGATGTCGACGGTGGCAGCTCGGCCCGCACGCACGGTCGCGGCGGCAACCTCGTCGGGTGCGTGCTCAGCACGTACGACGGACGGTGCCGCAAGCGGGCTGATCCGCACCGTGCGCTGCTCGTCGAGATTCGCAGTGGAGATGCTGTTGGTCTGGGTACTCATTGGGTTTTCGGTTCCTGTTCTCAGGCCGACCCTCGAGATGCTGTGAATCCAGCGAGCCGGTCTGTACTCCGGCTCGTAGGTGGAAGAAGTCAGCGTGCGGTCACGCCGACCGACCCACCCGGGGCCGGCCTGCTAAACCAGAAATATGCGCGCTGCATGCCGACGAGAATAACAGACGGTTCCCACGTGGGGGTGTGACGGTCGCCTCGCCCGCCGCACGCGCGCCGACGTCCGATCCGGCCGGAGAGGCTATTTTTCCCTCATGGACGCACATGATTGGGACGAGAAATACCGGGCTGCAGATCTGGTGTGGGGCACACCGCCGAACCCCGTCGTCGTCGAGTTCGCCACCGCCCTCCCGCACGGTCGCGCACTCGACCTCGGGTGCGGTGAAGGTCGGCATTCGCTCTGGCTCGCGACCCGGGGCTGGGAGGTAACCGGTACCGACTTCTCCGACGTGGCCCTCGACAAGGCCAGACAGGTTGCGGCGCACGCGCCGAAACGGTCGCACGATCGCTTGCAGTACGTGCGATCGGATGTGACACAGGACGCATTTGAGGGGAACTATGATCTGATACTCGCGATATTCTTGCACTTCCCTCCAGCGCAGCGCAGAACCCTGATCGACAACGCGATCAATTCACTTGAACCTGACGGAATCCTCATGTTCCTGGGGCATGACCGGACAAATATCGAAGACGGGGTAGGCGGCCCGCAGGACAGCGAAATACTTTACACCCCAACAGATATCGTCGACGATATCGACGGAAGGTTGGAAGTTCGCGTGGCCGAGCGGAGATTCCGGGAAACTGTTTCCGGAACTGCCATCGACGCACTCGTCGTTGCCCGTAAAATCGACCTTGGCAGTTAGTTGCCTTGCGAGTAACATAGAGATGTTACCGACGAGTAATAACTTGGGCGGTACTTGGAAGTGACCGGACCGCACTGGGAGACAGAGCAACAGACATGGGCCATTACAAGAGCAACCTCCGCGACCTCGAGTTCAATCTGTTCGAGTTCCTGAAGATTCAGACGGTGCTCGACGCTGGCAAGTTCGGCGACCTCGACGAAGAAACCGCACGCGGCATCCTCTCCGAGGCCAAGTCCCTCGCCGAAGGACCCGCTGCCGAGGGTTTCGCCGACGCCGACCGCACCCCCCCGACCTTCGACCCCGACACCCACTCGGTGACACTGCCGGAGCCGTTCAAGAAGTCCTTCCGCTCCTGGTGGGACGCCGGGTACTGGTCCATGGGCATCCCCGAGGAGCTCGGCGGGACCGAAGCGCCGAGCAGCCTCGTGTGGTCCGTCAACGAGATGATGCTCGGCGCACAGCCCGCAGCCTTCATGTACGCAGCCGGCCCGGGATTCGCCGCCGTTCTCTTCGAGAACGGCACCGACGAGCAGAAGAAGTGGGCGACCACCTGCGTCGAACGCGGCTGGGGTGCCACCATGGTGCTCACCGAGCCTGACGCGGGCTCCGATGTGGGCGCAGGCCGCACCAAGGCCATCAAGCAGGACGACGGCTCGTGGCACATCGAAGGCGTCAAGCGGTTCATCACCTCCGCAGATTCCGACGACCTGTTCGAGAACATCTTCCACCTGGTGCTCGCACGCCCCGAAGGCGCCGGGCCGGGCACCAAGGGCCTGTCCTTGTTCTTCGTCCCGAAGACCCACTTCGATTTCGAGAAGAACGAGATGGGCGAACGCAACGGCGTATTCGTCACCAACGTCGAGCACAAGATGGGCCTCAAGGCCTCCGCAACCTGCGAGCTCACCTTCGGCGGTCACGGCATCCCCGCCCAGGGTTGGCTCGTCGGCGAGGTCCACAACGGCATCGCGCAGATGTTCGACGTCATCGAGCACGCCCGCATGATGGTCGGCACCAAGGCCATCGCAACGCTGTCGACCGGATACCTCAACGCGCTCGACTATGCCAAGGAACGCATCCAGGGCGCCGACCTGACCCAGATGTCCGACAAGTCCGCCCCGCGAGTGTCGATCATGCATCACCCGGACGTCCGTCGGTCCCTCGCGATGCAGAAGGCGTACTCCGAAGGTCTGCGGGCCGTGTACCTCTACACCGCAGCGCACCAGGACGACGTCGTCGCCGAGCAGGTCTCCGGCGCCGACGCCGAACTCGCGCACCGCATCAACGATCTTCTCCTGCCCGTCGTCAAGGGTTGCGGCTCCGAACGTGCCTACCAGTACCTGACCGATTCACTGCAGACGTTCGGTGGTTCGGGCTTCCTGCAGGACTACCCGATCGAGCAGTACATTCGCGACGCGAAGATCGATTCCCTGTACGAGGGCACCACCGCGATCCAGGCACAGGACTTCTTCTTCCGCAAGATCGCCCGCGACCGCGGCGTCGCCCTCGCCCACGTCGCAGGGCAGGTCAAGAAGTTCCTCGAGTCCGACACGGCCGACCAGCGCCTCAAGCCCGAGCGCGCTCTGCTGGCCACCGCACTCGAAGACGCGCAGGCAATGGTCGCGACTCTCACCCAGTTCCTCATGGGCGCACAAGAGCAGCCCACCGAGCTGTACAAGGTCGGCCTCGGATCCGTCCGCTTCCTCGAGTCGTTCGGCGACCTCCTCATGGGCTGGCTGCTCCTCGAGCACGCGGAGATCGCACTGGCTGCGCTCGACGCGAACCCGGACGACAAGGACAAGGCCTTCTACGAAGGCAAGGTCGCAGCGGCATCCTTCTTCGCGAAGAACGTGCTGCCGACCCTGACAACGTCGCGCAACATCATTACGGACGTCGACCTCGACATCATGGAGCTCGACGAAGCCGCGTTCTGATGACCGAGTAGTACGCAACCGAGTAGAACAAGCAGTGGCTCCCGCCGAGATCGGTGGGAGCCACTGTTTTGCCACTCGTCCTTGTCACTCGTCCTCGACGCCGGGGAAGTCCGGCACGAAATCACCCGCTGAGGGACGGGACGCGGCGGGTTCCTCGGCTTCCGGTTCAGCCGGTGCTTCGATCTCAGTCTCCGCGGGAGCCGTTTCCGCCGGCGCCGGAGCCGCGCCGTCTCCCGGTTCGGGCACTGCGCCTCCCCCCGAACTACCCTCACCCTCTGCCGGATCGTCATCGCCAGGCTGCGGTTCGGGGCTTGTGCACCTGACGACGGGCACGGGGTCGTAGCGGACGGTGCGGGTCTTGTTCGAGATCTGCGCACCCGTGTTCACATCGGTGACGATGCGGGTGTCGGTGACGGTGAAGCCCTGCGCACCACTCGAAGGGATACATGATGCCCCCGCCGGCAACGTGATCGTGTTCGGCGAGGTGTAGTTGGTGCGGTCACCGGTGATCGACTGCACATCGACCGTCTTGGTGCCCCACAGCCGCACCGTGATGTCGGAGCCCGTCCCGATCGTCTGGATCAGCACACCGGTCTCCGACGGGTTGCGGAACGCCAGATCGATCGCGCCCTCGTAGACCGTCGCCTCACGCGCGGCCGGATAGCGGGAGATGTAATAGCTGTGCTCGGTGTGGTCGACGTCCTCCATACCCGCGAAGTACGACGCGTTGTACAGGGTCGTCGCGAGCTGGCTGATTCCGCCGCCGACAGCCTTGCCCGGGCGCCCCGCCTCGATGATCCCGGACTCGACATAGCCTTCCGCTGCACCACGCGGGCCCGTGTACCCATTGAGCGAGAACGTCTCGCCCGGCTTCACGAGCGCACCGTTGATCTCGGAAGCAGCGAGGCGGATGTTCACACCGGAGGCGTATTCGAAACCACCGGAGGTGAACTCACCGATCACCTCGTTGATCCCGAGCTTCTCCGCGGCCTCCGTCGTCAACTCCGGATCTGCTTCGTTGTACTGGGCATCGATGGACCGTCCGTCCTCGGTCGCAAGCAATTGTGGCAGCGACTCGAGAGTCTTCTCCCAGTCGACGAGGTTGCCCTTCGTGCCCGGAACGACGGCGGGACGACCGCTGTCGAGAACGATCTGCGCGTCTTTCGGTTCCGTCTCCGTGGCCGCGAGCTGCGGCGCGAGTATCCCGATGGCGGCCTCGAAGTGGTATTGCGGATCGAGCCCACCCGAACCGTCGGGTGCAAACGAGAGCACCGCGCCGATGTCCTGGCTCGGCAGCGTCGCAACCGTGCCGTCGTGGCCGGTGACCGAAAGGTCCGACGCCACCGCGGGTACCGCGATCTCGGCGAGAGCACGATCGAGGCCCTCGCGGGTGACGGTGACATCCACGCTCTCGACCGGCAGCGACACATCACCGAAAGGCCAGCGCTCGGCAAAGACGTCCGACGCTGCCTCCGCGTCGAGGCGCTGACCGGGCTGCGGGGTGACGGGGACGGGGGTGCCGTCCTCGAACACGATGTTGCCCTCACGCGGTTCGTGGGCTGCTGCGGCGGTCACGAGATCGATCGACGCGGCGAGTGCCGCATCGTCACGAGTGGAGACCACGCCGACCTCCTCATTGCCGAACAGCGCCGCGAGCCGGCTGAAGGGATTGAGTGGCTGCGAGCCGACGCGATCGAGGGTGGCATTCCAATCGATGCCCAGACCGGCCTCCGACGGCACGATCTCGCCGCTGGTGTCTCCAGCGGTCACCGCGACGGGAGTGTCGAGCCGCGAGCCGAGTTCGGCGCGGAGGATCGCTTCGGCATCGCCCCGTGACTCACCTCCGATCTCGATACCGGCCACGGTGACACCACGCGGAACCTCACCCGAACTCAATGCGAGATCCGCGATGTAGAGAACCGCGAGGACAGCAGCGACACCGCCGACGGCGAGCGCAATCGTGCGCTTCGGCAGGTTCGACCACGGACTGCCAGGTCCCGACGGGCCACCCGGGCCACCCGGAGGAGGCGCGACCGGCGGTGGCCCCGCCGGCGGCGGGGTTGCCGGTGGCATCGCGCCGGTGGCGGCCTGCACGGGCGGCACCTTGACCTGCGGCATCTGCTCGGTAGGAGCGTCCGACGCGGGCGGACTCTGCTCCGATGACACTTCCACTACCGGGATGACAGTGGTGGGAGCCTCCGACTGGGTGTCGTTCGACTTGTCGGTGCTCTTCGCCGATGAGGGCGTTTCGGTGGGCGTCGTGGCTTCGGCGGGCTCGGTGGGCTCGGTGGGCTCGGTGGGCGCAACACGCAGAACCGGCGTCGTGACTGCGTCTGATCCCTCGGGCGCACTGTTTGATCCGTCGGCCGTGTTCTCCTCGGCCGGGACCGTTGCCTCACTCACATCCTGTGTCGCAGCGTCGTCCTGCTCTGCGCCGAGACCGGCCTCCGTCACAGAGTCGGCATCAGCCTCGGCCACAGAGTCGACCGAAGGTGCCTGCGACTGCGGTTCGGCGGGGCGAACCTCGTCGTGTGTAACCTCGGGCTCGTTCGTCCCGTTGTTGCCGCTCACCGATGTCCCTTCAGACGGGGCACGCTCGTCGTACACTGCGCGCCGGATACCGGTTTCCAAGGGTAACGCCCAGACGTGAACGCCCTACGGGCGGAATGCGCAAGACCCTGCTGGGCTACCAGGTCGGGGGTCAGGTAGCCCAGCAGGGTCGTCTGTACTATCGCCGTGCCGGCGGGGGTGTTACACGCATTTCGGACAAAATCTATTGCACGTGCTCGGCACGCGCGGGATCACGCTTCGAGAATTGCCGTCACGCCCTGTCCGCCCGCAGCGCAGATCGAGATGAGACCGCGCGCGGGCTTGCCCGTCTGCTGCTTCTTCCCGTGGAGTGCCTTTGCGAGAGCAGCGACGATGCGGCCGCCGGTCGCGGCGAACGGGTGGCCCGCAGCCAGCGAGGACCCATTGACATTGAGCTTGCTGCGGTCGATCGATCCGAGCGGAGCGTCGAGACCGAGGCGCTGCTTGCAGTAATCGTCCGATTCGAACGCCTGCAGTGTGGCAAGGACCACCGACGCGAACGCCTCGTGGATCTCGTAGAAGTCGAAGTCCTGCAGCGTGAGGCCGTTGCGCTGGAGCAGACGCGGTATGGCGTAGGTGGGTGCCATGAGCAACCCGTCACCGCCGTGTACATAGTCGACGGCGGCGGTCTCGGAGTCGACGAGATACGCGAGGACCGGCAGGTTTCGTTCTGCTGCCCACTCCTCGGTGGACAGCAGGGCTGCGGACGCTCCGTCGGTGAGCGGGGTGGAGTTCCCGGCCGTCATCGTGGCGTCGCCGAGCTTGGTGCCGAACACCGGCTTCAAGGTCGACAGTTTCTCGACCGACGAATCGGGGCGCAGGTTGTCGTCGCGGGTCAGCCCGAGGAACGGGGTGACGAGGTCGTCGAAGAATCCGCGGTCGTACGCGGCGGCCATGTTGTGGTGGCTCTCCACGGCGAGTTCGTCCTGGTCTTCGCGGCGGATCCCGAATTCTTTCGCGGTGATTGCAGCGTGGTCGCCCATCGACAGACCGGTGCGCGGCTCGCCGTTACGCGGGATCTCGATGCCGAGCATCGACGGCCGCACGTTGCCGAGCAGCTTGACGCGCTCGGCTGTGGTGCGGGCGCGGTTGAGGGAGAGCAGGAACTCGCGCAGCGGGTTGCTCACCGCGATCGGAGCGTCGGAGGTCGTGTCGACGCCGCCACCGATCCCGGCATCGATACGCCCGGCTGCGATCGCATCGCCCACCGAGATGATCGACTGCAGGCCGGTGCCGCACGCCTGTTGCAGATCCCACGCGGGGGTGTAGGGGCTCAGGGCGCTACCGAGAACGCTTTCACGGACGAGGTTGAAGTCTCGGCTGTGTTTGAGCACCGCCCCGCCGACGACGGCGCCGAGACGCTCGCCTTGCAGGTTGAAACGACTCACGAGACCGTCGAGGGTTGCAGTGAACATGTCCTGGTTGGACGCGCGTGCGTACCTGCGGTCCGAACGCGCGAACGGGATCCGGTTGCCACCGAGGACGGCGACGCGACGCTGCTGCGTGGAACGAGCCATATGACGCTGCTGCGTGGAACGAGCCATATGACGCGGCTGCGTGGATCGGGCTTTGGTGGTCACTGGCATCTCCCGCATTCAGGTGGACTCGAACTGTGGCTACTATTCTTACTCAGGAGTAAGTTAGTTGTCGACTACAGCATCGACGACCGAATTCGAAGAAGGTGGAAACGTGGCTGACGCCAAGGGCGCACCCAAGCTCTATTCCCAGCTCATCTCGTCCGCACCCGGCTCTTTCCTTGCGAAACAGTTCGGTCTGCCCCAGCCGGAGAAGCTTCGCCGCTACCAGCCCGGCGAGCCGGCGCTGCCCGGCCCCGTCCTCCTCGGCGGCAACGGTCGCCTCGTGGAACCGATCCGCACGCTGCTGCACGAGTACACGTTCGCAGACCCTGCCGACACCGTGTTCGGCGCTCTCGTGTTCGACGCTACCGGCATCAGCGACGCCGCGGGCCTCGAACAGCTCCATACGTTTTTCCAGCCGGTCATCCGGAGCCTCGCGCCCAGCGGGCGCGTCGTCGTCCTCGGCACCGCCCCCGAGGACACGGACTCCGTCGACGAGCAGATCGCGCAGCGTGCCCTCGAAGGCTTCACGCGCAGCCTCGGCAAGGAGCTGCGGCGCGGTGCCACCGTCCAGCTCGTCTACGTCTCGCCGAAGGCCTCGACCGGTCTGTCCGGCGTCGAGTCGACGTTGCGCTTTCTGCTGTCCGCCAAGTCGGCGTTCGTCGACGGCCAGGTCGTCCGCGTCGGCGACGGCGACGCCACCGCCCCCGCGTCGTGGGACAAGCCGCTCGACGGGAAGGTCGCGGTCGTCACCGGTGCCGCGCGCGGCATCGGCGCGACGATCGCAGAGGTCCTCGCCCGCGACGGCGCAACGGTCATCGCAGCAGACGTCCCTGCTGCCGGTGAAGCGCTGTCGCAGACCGCCAACCGCGTGGGTGGCACGTCCGTCCCGCTCGACGTCACCGCTGCCGATGCCGGCGACAAACTTGCCGCACACCTGCTCGAGCGACACGGCGGCGCCGACATCATCGTCCACAACGCCGGCATCACCCGCGACAAGCTGCTCGCCAACATGGACGGCGGCAAGTGGAACTCGGTGATGGCCGTGAACCTCGTGGCCCCGCAGAAAATCACCGAGGCCCTCGTCGCGAAGGGGGCGCTGAAGGAGGGCGGTCGCGTGATCGACGTGTCGTCGATCGCAGGCATCGCAGGCAACCGCGGGCAGACCAACTACGGTGCATCCAAGGCGGGCGTCATCGGTCTCGTACAGGCCACCGCGCCCGTCCTCGCGAAGAAGAAGATCACCATCAACGCCGTCGCGCCGGGCTTCATCGAAACTGCGATGACCGCCGCGGTCCCGCTCGCGACCCGCGAAGGTGGCCGCCTGATGAGCTCACTGAACCAGGGCGGCGAGACCGTCGACGTCGCCGAGACCGTGGCCTGGTTCGCGAACCCCGCGTCGAGCGCCGTCACCGGGCAGGTCGTGCGGGTCTGCGGCCAGTCCATGCTGGGGGCTTGATGAGCGAGATCGAACTGTCGGAGAGCCCGTCGATCCTCGGCGTCTACGGTCGCGCCGTGCTGTCGGCGCTGCCGGTCGTGGGGGCATCCGGCGATTCGCTGCCCGACGACACGCTGGTGCTCCGCGACCTGCGGGTCGATCCCGACAACCTCGCCGAGTACGCAAGAGTGTGCGGTCTGCGTTTCGGCGACACGTTGCCGCTGACGTATCCGTTCATCCTCACGTTCCCGCTCGTGATGAAACTGATGGTGTCCAAGGGGTTTCCGTTCGCGGCGATCGGTTCGGTGCATGCCGAGAACGTGATCGAGCAAGTGCGGCCGATCTCCGTCACCGAGCCCCTCGACCTGCGTGTGCACGCCGAGAACATGCGTGAACACCGCAAGGGCTTGCTCGTCGACGTCGTCACCGTCGTCAAGGTGGGGCGCGAGACGGTGTGGCGCCAGACCTCGACGTTTCTGCATCAGCAGCGCACGTCGCTCTCGGGTGAGCCGAAGCCGGAACCGAAGACCGAGGAGATCCCGGCCGTCCCCACCGCCACGCTGCGCGTCGACCAGAAGACGATCGACAGGTACGCGGCGGTGTCGGGCGATCGCAATCCGATTCACGTGTCGTCACTGGGCGCGAAGGCCTTCGGGTTCCCGAAATCCATCGCGCACGGAATGTGGACCGCCGCAGCGACACTGTCGACGGTGGAAGGGCGGATCCCCGAGAAGGTCACCTACTCGGTGCGGTTCGGCAAGCCCGTGCTCCTACCGTCGTCGCTGAGCCTCTACGCGCAGCACGAGAGCGATCATGACGGAAAGGCAGGCGGCTGGGATCTCGCGGTGCGGCACCCGAAGAAGCAGTACCCGCACCTCACCGCGACCCTGCGCTGAATCCCCACAGCACTCGTCCGCGTCTCTCGCGTGCGGCGAGGGAAGAGGGTGCGCCGGGGCGCGATGGGGGCGTCCCGGCGCACCGTTCCGAGAAGAAGTCCGATCAGCCCGGCTGATCGGACTTCTTCTTGCCTGCCAGGCCGCGCCACGCGAGGTTCTCGAGCAGGTCCGCGGCCTTCTCGACGTCGATCTCGCCGCCTGCGACACGGTCCGCGACGGCTTCGCCTGCCCCGACGAGCGCAACGGCCATGATCTGGAAGTCGGTTCCGGGTTCCGGGTCGCGTGTGCTGGATTCGAGGAGATGGGCGGTCAATTCGATCAACTGATCGCGACTGTTCTGCACCGAACCGGCGAAGGCCTGCTGCCCGAATGCCTGCCGGTAGAGCACCATCCACGAGTTGCGGTGGGCGTCGACGAAACCGAGGAACGACTCCAGCGCCACGCGCAACTGTTCGCGCGGCGACAGCGACAGATCGCCGGCGGGCTTGAGCGCCTCGACGAACGCCTGCCCCTCGCGGCTGATGCACGCGGCGAACAGTTCGTCCTTCGACCCGTAGTAGAGGTAGAGCATCGGCTTCGAGATCGCCGCACGCGCCGCGATCGCATCCATCGACGCGTCATGAAACCCGTTTTCGGAGAACACATCCACGGCGGCGTCGAGCATCTGCTGCTCTCGCACCGCACGGGGCAGTCGCTTGGTACCGCCGGCCATGACTCCTCCAACACCTACGTGACGAACAAGTTCTTACTCTACGGTAGGGAGTCGGAGTCCACCGCGTGATCGACGCGTTCTCAGCAGTCGAGCGCGCCCTTGGCACGCGCGACGGTGCGGACGGACTCGTCGACCTGCGCTGCGGGCAGCTCACCCGAGGTCACTGCGTTCTCGAGGTGATCGAGAACGGCCGGAACCTGGTCGGTGGTCAGCCACAACGCCTGGTCGACGCCCGCGACCAACGCGGCCTCGACCGCTTCGGTGATCGGATAGGTATCGGTGATCGCCTGCATTCCCGACAGATCGTCGGTGAAGATCACACCGTCGAAGGGGCGACCGCCATAGCCGGTACCCGTTCGCAGCAGGTCCACCGCAGCGGGGCTGATGCTGGCGGGGACCCCGTCCGTCAGGCCGGGTACGTCCAGGTGCCCGAGCATCACCGCGACGTCGGACGAGACCAACTCCCGGTAGGGCAGGAGGTCCTTGGCGACGAGTTCGTCGAACGGCGGGGTGCTCACGGCACCGGTATGCGAATCACCCGACGCAGAGCCGTGACCGGGGAAGTGCTTGAGCACCGGCAGGATGCCGGCGTCTTGCAGCCCGCGGGCGTACGCGCCAGCGTAGTCGGTGACGACAGCCGGGTCGTCGGAGTAGGAACGGTCGCCGATCACAGAGTTGTCGGGCTGATCACTGACATCCACGTCGGGTGCGTAATTCACGGTGATCCCGAGTTCACGCAGCTCCTGCCCTCGCTCGAACGCCATCCCGTACGTCTCGTCGATGGTCATGGTCTGCGCTGTGGCGCGGGCCGACGGGTCGGGGCCGAGCAGTTCGCCCACCCGCGACACGCGACCCCCTTCTTCGTCGATCGTCACCATCAACGGCAGCGGGCTCTGCGCCGCGACTCCCGGGATCTGACGTTCCGCCAGCATCGCGGGGTCGGTCCAGCTGCCGACGAAGATGCCGCCGATCTGTTCCGCCTGGATCATTGCCAGCGCGTCGTCGGCACCGGTGACACCGACGTTGAGCAACTGCGCGAGTTTCTGACGCAACGACAGCGACGCGAGCAGGTCGTCGCCGCACACAGCAGGCTGCGCGGACGACGCCGGAGTGGCCGACTGCGGCGGTGCCGATTCCGTGGACGTCGACTCCGGCGCGGGGGCGTCGGCGCTGTCGCCGGCACCGCAGGCCGTGACCGCGAGTGCCGAGGTGAGAACGACGGCGAGGCTGTGTCGAATCCGCATGATCCTCGACGGTAGCCGACTCGTGTAGGTGCCTCCCCACCACCCGCTCAGGCGAGGTATCGTGCACCCAGCCACTGCTGATACGAGAGCTTTCACGTACACGACCTGGAGGAGTGCACGTTGGCCGCAGACCTGATTCTCATTGCTTACGACGGATCCGAGAACTCCAAGCGCGCCGTGCAATACGCGGGTCGTTTCCTCGAATCGTGCCGTGCCATCGTCGTCACCGCGTGGGAGCCCATGGTCCGCCAGGCCGCGCGGATGTCGGGCCTGTCGGGTGTCATGCAGCCCGAATGGGTGCCGGACGAGGAGAACGAGGACGTGGCTCTGTCCGACGCGAAGGTGACCAACAGGGAAGGCCTCGAGCTCGCCAACTCTCTCGGTCTCCATGCCGAGGGTCGCACCGTCGAAGTCGTCAACGCGGTGTGGGCGGCCATCATCGAAGCCGCCGACGAACTGGACGTCGACATCATCGTCACCGGCACCCGCGGCACCACAGGGCTGCGTTCGCTATTGCAGTCCTCGGTCGCCGACCACGTGCTCCGCCACAGTCATCGACCGGTCCTGATCGTGCCTCCCGGCCGCTGACGTCCCACTCCACGGAATCCCCCGCACTACGAGCGGAACGGCGTGTGGGCGATATTGTCGTCTCACCATGGACGGATTCCTGCTCTCGCGCGCCGATCGTTGTGTACACGCCATCGGGACGCGGCGCCTGTTCTCCGATGTCGCCACGGCCTCGACGGCTCTGCGCCGCGGCAAGGCCGATCTGATCGTCGGTGCGCTGCCTTTCGCCCCGGACCGAGCAGTCGCGCTGACCGAACCCGAGACCGTCGCGATCACCGACGGACCGTGGCAGGCCCCCGCCGATCTCCCCGATCTGCCTCCGGTGCGGATGACTGCACAGATTCCCCTCCCCCGCATCCATTCCGCGCGGGTGCGTTCGCTCGTCGAGCGGCTCGAACTCGGCGAGTTCGACAAGGTGGTCGCGGCGCGACGAGTGACGCTCGAGGCCGACGAACCGATCGACCCGCTGTCACTGGCTGCACGCATGATCGAACGCCACCCCGACGCGACGACCTACGCGCTCGACCTCAGCGCGGCAGACGAACGGTACTGGGGCCACACCCTCGTCGGCGCGACACCGGAACTGCTGGTCAGCGTGCGCGGCGCGCGCGTGACGTGCCGGCCACTTGCCGGTACCGCCGCCCGCCAGGCCGATCCGGATGCCGATCGCAAGGCCGGTGAGGAGCTGCTGACGTCGCCGAAGAACCTGGCCGAGCACGCGTTCGTCATCGACTGGATCCGATCGCGGCTGACCCCGCTGTGCAGCGACCTCGACATCCCCGCCGGACCGGAGCTGACGTCGACGCCGGACGTGTGGCATCTCGCGACCCCGATCACCGGGACGCTGCGCGATCCAGGTACCGACGCGCTCACCGTCGCCGCAACCCTGCACCCGACACCTGCGGTCGCGGGGACGCCCACCGAAGCGGCCCTCGCGACGATCCGGGCGACCGAAGGCAACCGCCGCTTCTACGGCGGTGCGGTCGGCTGGTGCGACTCGAACGGCGACGGCGACTGGCTCGTCGCGATCCGCTGCGCCGAGATCAGCTCCGACGGGCTGCGGGCCGTCACGTGGGCCGGCGGTGGCATCGTCGCGGAGTCCGATCCCGACGACGAACTCGCCGAGACCACCGCGAAGCTACGCACGTTGCTGGGCACCATCGGACTCTGAACCGCCGAACACGGTGCGCTGGCATCGTCTCCGTGATCCACGGGTGATACCTTGACGCGGAGCCAAACGACGTGAGTCGATCGATGATGGGGAGTTGGGTATGGGGAAGTTCCTGGGACCAGGCTTGATCAGCGCGGTGGCAGGCGTCGTGGTCGGCGCTGTCGCGGTATTCGGAGTCACAGCCGCGGTGTCCGAGAATTCTCGTCCCGATATCGATCGCAGCGGCAACGCTGACTCGTCTCTCCTGAACCAGGTTGAATACGGCAGCCGCTGACGGCGCCGGCAACGTTTCGAGTTCACGTACGCACGGCGCCGCGGACCCTTCCGGCGCCAGGTCTTCGCAGTCCGGGGAAATGCAGCCGTCCGCGGAACCACTGTCGCGACGGTGGCTGTATGTTGTCACCGCCGTCGCATTTGTGCTGTCGTTCGCTCAGGTCCCCGGTCTGATCGTTGCTGATACCAAATACGACCTGACGCAGAACCCGATCGGTTTCCTCACACGCGCGGCCCACCAATGGAGCAGCGTGGCACCGCTCGGGCAGGTGCAGAATCAGGCGTACGGGTACTTCTTTCCCCACGGTTCGTTCTTCGCTCTCGGCCAGCTTCTGCACATCCCCCCGTGGATCACGCAGCGTCTGTGGTGGGTGCTGCTGCTCGTCGCGGGTTTCTGGGGTCTGATCCGGCTCGCTGAAGCACTCGGAATCGGCAGCCGTAGTTCGCGGGTGATCGCGGCAACCGTGTTCGTGTTGTCGCCGCGCGTCCTGACGACTCTCGGGTCGATCTCCTCGGAAGCACATCCGCTGATGCTTGCGCCGTGGGTGCTCCTGCCCCTGGTGCGCTATCTGAACGGGCGGGATACCCTCTCGCACCGTGTGCTCGCCGCGCAGTCCGCCGTCGCCGTCGCTCTGATGGGCGCGATCAACGCCGTCGCCACCGCCGCAGCCTGCCTCGTCGCGGCGCTGTGGTGGATCGCGCACCGGCCGAACCGACGCTGGTGGCGTTTCACCGTCTGGTGGTTGCCACTGTGCGTGGTCGCGGTGACGTGGTGGATGGTGCCGTTGCTGTTGCTCGGCAGGGTCAGCCCCCCGTTCCTGGACTTCATCGAGTCGTCCGGAGTGACGACGCAGTGGACGTCTCTGGCCGAGACACTGCGCGGCACCAGCAGCTGGACGCCGTTCGTGTCGCCGGAGCGGATCGCCGGCGCCGTACTGGTCACCCAGCCCGCCGCGGTGCTCGTCACCGGCCTGCTCGCCGCCGCAGGGCTCGCGGGCCTGGCGATGCGGACGATGCCCGCGCGTGGGCGATGGACCCTGATCCTGCTCGTCGGTGTCGCAGGGCTCGGCGCCGGATACGTCGGCGAGCTGAGTTCCCCGCTCGCCGAACAGGTGCGCCTGTTCCTCGATTCCGCGGGTGCGCCCCTGCGCAACGTGCACAAACTCGAGCCGCTGGTGCGGCTCCCGCTCGTCCTCGGGTTGGCGCACCTGCTGCGGTGGGTGCCTTTGCCTGGTTCGGTGCCGTGGCGCCGCGCCCGCACCGCGTTCGCGCATCCCGAACGCAACCCGATGGTCGCCTTCTCCACCTTGGTCCTCGTGGCCGCGACCCTCGCGACCTCGCTCGCGTGGACGGGAAAGCTCGCACCCCGCGGCGCGTACGACGAGGTACCCGAATACTGGCGCGAGACCGCACAGTGGCTCGACGAGCACACCGACGAACGCGGCGAACGCGCCCTGATCCTTCCCGGAGCACCGTTCGGCAGCCAGATCTGGGGTCTGACCCGCGACGAGCCGATCCAGGCTCTCGCGTCCACGCCGTGGGTCTCACGCGACGCGGTGCCGTTGGTGCCCCCGGGCGCGATCCGCGCCCTCGATTCCGTGCAGCGGCTCATCGCCGACGGTCGCCCGTCTCCCGGGCTCGCGGCGACACTGCGCGGCATGGGAATCGGCTACCTGGTGGTGCGCAACGACCTCGATCCCGACACCTCCCCCTCGGCACGGCCTGCGCTGGTACACCGGGCCGTCGAGGGATCACCGGGAATCGAGCGGGTCGCCGAGTTCGGCTCGGAGATCGAACGCGCTCAGCCGGACGACGTCGTCGCCGACGCCGACCTGCGTCCTGCGTATCGGGCGGTGGAGATCTATCGGGTCGACGAACCAGCGGACGCTCCGGTCGGCCCGTACGCGGTGGACACCGCATCGGTCCCCGTCGTGCAGGGCGGGCCCGAATCATTGCTGAGCCTGAACACCACCGACCCCACTCATGTGGGTCCGAGAGTGTTCGCGGCGGACGGTGCACGTGCGGGCCGGGACGCGGATGCCGGACAGGACCCGAGCACGCTGACGGTGACCGACACCCCCACCGATCGGGAAACCGACTACGGGCAGGTCGATCACCATTCATCGACGATCCGCGCCGAAGGTGACGCGCGCCGCACGCACAATCTGGTGCCCGACTATCCCGTCCCCGACACCGACCTCGTACAGGCCGAGTGGGAGGGAGCCCGGATCAGCGTGTCGAGTGCGGCATCGGACGCCACGCAGCTCGGTGGGACGTCGGTCGGCAGTGGCTCGGCCGCCGCGATCGACGGTGACCCGACAACCGGCTGGCACAGCAACGGTCTCGAATCCGCGATCGGGCAATGGCTGCAACTCGATCTCGACACCCCGATCGATGCGGGCATCCTGCACCTGACAACAAGTTCCGGTGCGCTGGGTGCACCGGTGAAATGGCTCGAGGTGACCACCGACCGGGGAAGCACCGCGGTCCGTGTCGAGGAGCCGGGCACCCCGCAGACCGTGGCGTTGCCGCTGGGTACGACGACGTGGATCCGGATCACCGCGACGTATGCCGAAGGGGGCAGCCGCGGCAACCAGTTCGGGCTGTCCGAAGTCGCACTCGAGGACCACACCGACCGCACCGACCCGCAGTTCCTCGACATCCGGCGCCGCATCGTCGTCCCCGGCCCCGCTGACGGCGCCTCGGTGCGCGGCTGGGATCTTCGGCAGGAATTCCCGGGTCGCGGTAGTTGCATCGACACCCCCGACCGGGTGCGGTGCGCATTCGGGCTGTCCACCGCACCCGAGGAACCGAATCTGTTCACGCGCACGCTGAACGTGCCGGTCGAGTCGTGGGTGACCCCGCAGTTGTGGGTGCGTGCCCGCCCCGGGCCGGCCCTCGACGAGGTGATCGACCGGTCCGATCGGGTCGTTGCCCGAGGCCCCGCCGACGTGGTGGATCTGCAGGGTTCGGCGTTCGCCGCCACCGACGGTGATCCGCGGACGTCGTGGACAGCGGAGGAAAGCTCCCTCGAGCCCGGCGCTCCGCACCCGACCTTGACCCTCGATTTGCCGTCACCGCAGGTGGTGACGGGTCTCGATCTCGCGACATCGTTGGGAGCGCTCCCGGCGACACCCACCCGGGTCGTCGTGAACCTCGGCAACGGCCCGCAGGTCCGGGAACTCGACGAGGACTCCTCGGCGACATTCGGTGCCGATGGCACGGCGATCGAGGTGACACCACACCTCACCGACCGGGTGCAACTCACCCTCGTCGATCACGACCACATGATCGATCGCACGATTCTCGGGTTCTCGAAGGAGACGCCGCCGGGGCTTGCCGAGATCACCGTTCTCGGTGAGGACGGCCCGATCGGCGCACAAGATCCGATCTACGATCGCGTCGTCACCGTCGGGTGCGACGCGGGGCCCGTGATCACGATCGACGGCCGTAGCTACCGCACCTCGGTCACCGGAACCGTCCGCGACCTCGCGGAGGGCGCGGAGGTGCCGGCGACCCTGTGCGACACCGACACGGTCGGGATGTCGGCGGGACGGATCGATGTGGACGTCGAGCCGGGTACCGCCTTCGTGGCGTCGAGCCTGCAGTTGCCGCTCGCGGGTGCGGAACCACCGCGCACCGATCCCGTGGAACTCGAGAGGGGAGTGTGGACGGAGAACCTGCGTGAGCTGCAGCTGCCCCCTTCCGATTCGGATCGGCTGATCGTGGTTCCGGAAAGCACGAACGTCGGGTGGGTCGCCGCCGCCCCGGACGGCACCGAGTTGACGCCGGTGGTGGTGGACGGATGGCAGCAGGGCTGGATCGTCCCCGCCGGAACAATGCCGTCGGATGGTGGGGGAACGGTCACTCTCGAGTTCGCGACCGATCGCTGGTACCGCCTGGGAATCTTCGGTGGCCTTCTACTCCTGCTTCCCCTGTTCGCCCTCGCACTCCGCCCCCTCCGGCGCCGCCGACCGGTGCCTGAGCCCGGTCCCGCGCCACGGACGTGGCATTCGGCCACCGTCGCGCTCGTCGGGGTCGCAGCCGCTTTCGGCGTCGTCGCCGGTGGCGTGGGAGTCGCCGTGACGGCGCTCGCCGCGGCTGGTGCGATCGCTGCCGCGGCGCGGTGGGGTTCCACGGCGGTGTCGCGGACCCTCGTCGGTGTCGGCGGCGGGTCGACGATGCTCGCGATGGCGCTGTTGTCGACAGGACCGTGGCGCTCCCCCGACGGCTACGTCGGGCACTCGTACCTGGTTCAGTTCACGGCGCTGCTCGGACTTGTCGCGGTGGGTGTCGCGGCAGCCCGCGCGCCGGAGTTGCCCGAGGCCTGGCGGCGGCGTTCCCAGCGGCGGAACGCCCGCCGGGCCGGTTCTTCGACGAATGCGTAGCTCACGGACGCCACTGCGACGCTCAGCACGAGTGTCACGGTCAGCACGAACCAGAAGCGTCCCTGGAAGGCGGGGATCCCGAACACCGGCAGGACGACGGCGAGCACGGCGAGATGCCAGATGAAGATGCTGTACGACCAGCGGCCGATCGCCAGTGCGAGCGGACTCGCCAGGATGCGATGTTCGGTGCGCGGTGCGAGCACCAGCGGCGCCAGCAGTGCGAAACTCATGAGCGCGCCCAGCACGATCTTGCCGTTGTACTCCCACGGTTCGAGCGTGGTGAGGGTCTCCGGACCTGCGAGCGGTGTGATCGCGAGACCGAACGCGACGAGCGCCACGACCGCCATGACGTGCCGTTTCGCGGCCAGACGATGCATCCACGTCGGGGGGTGCACGGCGAGTTCGGCGAGGATCATACCCGCGGCGAACCACGGTATGTAGCCGGGCAACCAGTTGTCGTGGTTGATGTGGTCCGGTGTCGCCACGGGCATCCACACCCATGCCAGCGACAGCACGGCCGCACTCAGCAGGATCGGGATCCGGAAGCGGGCTGTGCCGCCGCGTAGTCGGCTCACCGACCAGGCAAGCAGCGGCAGCGCGATATAGAAGGCCATCTCCACCGAGAGGCTCCACATCTGGGTGAGTCCCTCGGTGAGGCTCAGCGGAACGAACACCTGCACCAGCGCAAGGTTGGCCCACCACACCGTCGGGCCACCACCCGCGCCGGGGAGCAGCCACAGGATGAGGATCACCGCCACCCAGTAGGCTGGCAGGATCCGGGCGGCGCGCGAGACGAAGTAGCGACGTGTCGACGGACGAGCACCCTCCCCGCGTGCGGCGGCCGCATGCGGGCGCCACAACAGGAACCCGGAGAGCGCGAAGAACAGCGCCACCGCGAGGTCGAATCGACCCCATACCCTGCCGATCCAGGGATCATGAACCGCTCCGGTCTGGAATGCGACGTGGGTGATCAGCACACCAACGGCGGCAATTCCTCGCATGCCTTCCAGCGCGGGGAGGAAGCCTCCCGCGGGTCGGGGCGGAACTGTGGGAGAGGTCATCGGCGACCAGTGTGCCGTGTAGTGCCCGATACGAGAAGTGTGGCCCCCACGGCGTGCGGGCGCGCACCACCGAAGCCCGGACTGTTAGTGTCTGGGCTCACGTGGTGTTCGCGGGTCGGATGCCAGACGATCCGTGCAGCCCTGCTGCCGGTGGGGGTACTCGATGGAACCGTTGAGTGAGGAGATACAGCATGGCTGAGCGTTCCAGCTCGGGCCGGATACTGGCGATGATTCTGGTGGGCTTGGGGACATTCCTCCTGGCCATCGCGATTCTGATCCCGACGTACACCGTCGGGAAGCTGAAGAAGACGCCGCTCGACCTCGAGGTGACCACGGTCGCCGACGGCACGGGCGACATTCTGAATTCGAGTGCGCTGCTCGCCGGTAACGCTCAGGTCGACACCGATGTCCCGATCGTGGCTCAGCGCTTCGTCACGGTCGAGGATCCTGCGGACGGCGAGATCATGACGCTCCAGGCCGGCCAGACGGTGCGCCGCCTCGACATGCAGGGCGACACCGGGCTCGTGTCCGCGACCGTCGACCGCCTCACGATCGACCGGGTGTCGTCGATGCCGGTGTCGGAGGAGGAGTACCCGGATCGGGTGAGCACGATCCAGACGTCCGCGGATTCGCCGGGCGAGGAGATCGACAACCGCGACGGTCTGCAGTACAAGTTCCCGTTCGACGTGAAGCAGGAGTCGTACCCGTACTACGACAACAATGCGCGCCAGACCTTCCCCATCGACTTCGTCGGTGAGGAAGAGATCAACGGCATGCCCGTATACCACTTCAGTCAGGAGATCGGCCCGATCGATCTGTCGGAGGCCGATCCGAGCGCCCCGACCTACAAGCTCGAACTACCTGCGTCGACGTGGGGTGTCGGTGAAGGCGACGAACCCGTCGAGATGACCCGCTGGTACAACAACGTCCGCGACCTGTGGGTCGACCCGATCACCGGCGTCATCGTCAAGGGCCAGGAAGCGCAGGATCAATACTATGCACGCGAGGCAGACACCCCCGAGGTCACCGTCCTCAACGTGACGCTGCCGTTCGACGAGCCCACGATCGAGTTCCAGCTCGAGCAGGCCCGCGACGGTCAGGACCAACTGTCGCTCTTCGGTAAGACCCTGCCGATCGTCGCCGGAATCCTCGGTGTCATCCTGCTGGTCGTCGGCTTCGTCCTCGGTCTCCGCGGTGGTGGAAACGGCGGTCGCCGTGCAGCCGCGCCGGGCAGCCCCGCTCCTGCGGGTCCGGCCTCTGCGGCAGCAACGGGTGCAGGTGGTGCGCATGCCGCCGACACGCAACGCGACTTCACGGACGACCGCACCGAGGTGATTCCGCGCTCGGATCTCCCGCAAGAGCCGGAGCAGCGGGACTGGACGACCGACCAGACACAGGAGATTCCCCGCACAGACCTGAACAAGCCCCCCACTCAGGACTGATCGAGACCGGACGAACGCCGCCTCACACCTCCCGGTGTGGGCGGCGTTCGTGCGTGGGAGCCGAGTGATCTTCGCCGTGGACGCCCCGCGGACAGCGAGTACCGACCGCCCCGCGGACAGCGAGTACCGACACCACCGCCGCCGTGACAGCGGCAACACCGACGGCGATGGCGATGAAGTGCTTCATCGTCGACGCGACCGTCGCCATGAGCACGGCCTCGACCGCGAGACCCACCCACGCGACACCGGCCAGCGCGGTGCGGTCCCCGGCGATCGCAGACAGCAACGCGCCCTGCAGCACGGCGAGACACGCGCCTTGGAGCGCGAACAACCACAGCAGGGACTGGACAGGCTCGTAGGCGTCCCCGACGAGAAGTGGCACAACGGGCGCGCAGAGCGCCGCTGCCGCCACGAGCGCCCCACCGAGACCGACGAGGACCGCGAGGGCCGAACGCACGGCAGACGCCGACTCGGCCGGGTTCGCCATCCGGGGGTATAACACCACCCCGACGGCCTGGGGCAACCAGAACGCCACCTTCGTCGCGACCGCGCCGAGTGCATAAAGGCCAGCGGAGTCGGCATCGAGCAGCATGCGCGCGAGCATCAGATCGAGTGAGGTCAATGCGATCAACGCCAGTTGGACCTGTGACGCGCGCAGCACCGCTGCCGCACCCGGTATGCGTGGCGCAGCTTCCGCGTCGCCGGTGCGCTGGACGGGTTCGCCGCGAGCGACGAACAGCGCGGCGGCCACCGCCACCACTCCCGTTCCCACCGCGCCGGCGAACAGCGCGGCACCCGGGCCGCCATCGGCTGCGAGTACCGCGACGGCAGGGACCACCTTCGCAACCCCCGCGGCGGCGAGAACGACGCTCAGCGCCGCGAACCGGGCTCGTCCCTGCAGCAACCCCTGCTCGGCCGCGAGAAGCACCAGCAGAGGCGCCGACACCAGCGACCCGAACGCACCCGCAGTGCTCGTGTCCAGTGCCCATGACACCACCGGCACGAGTGCCACGGCGACGACCGCGGCGATCAGTGCGCACCGATACCCGAGGCGACGCAGCACCGCGATGCTCGCTCCGTGCACTGCTTCACGCGCGATGACGGTCTGCAGTGCCAGCGCCGGGACCGCGAGAACCAACTGAGCCGCGAGCAGGCTCGCGAACTCCCCGTACCCGGCGGGGCCGAGCCACCGTCCGGCGGGCAGATGCAGCAGATAGGACGCGATGTTGGCGGTCATCGCACCGAGGGTCACCATCGTCATACCCGCCACCGCGGTTCCTGTCCCGGAGTGGCGCGTCGTGTTCTCTGGCGGCATCCGACCATCCTCGCACTCGTGCGCACCGTAGTCTGCGGCCATGTCCACGCAGGGTCAGCACCGTCTTCGCGCGACGACACGTGCGCCGGCACCGACACCGTCGTTCGTTCCGGCACTGTCGTTCGTTCCGGCACTGTGGTCACTTGCCCTGACCGTCGTCGTGCTCGGCCCGATGTTCACCTCACACGGCTATCTGTTGCTGCGCGACGCGGTGAGCACCCCGCGCTCGTACCTCACGGACTCGGCCCTTGGGCTGTCCGATGCTGCGGCTCGCGCGGTCCCTCAGGATGCGTTGCTCGCGTGGGTGACGACCGTCGTCGACGGCGGTATCGCGGTGACCGCTCTTCTCGCTTCCTCGCTGTGGGCGGCGGGCTTCGGTGCAGCACGGCTCGTTTCGGTTCTGCTACCCGGTGCCGGTGTGCCCGCGCAGGTGACGGCGGTGACCGTCGCGATCTGGAACCCGTACGTCGGCGAGCGATTGCTGCAGGGGCACTGGAGCCTCTTCGCGGGCTACGCGGCGCTTCCGTGGGCTGTGTGTGCGGCGGTGGCGGTGCGCCGACGCAGGAGTGGCGGATGGTGGGCGCTCGCGTTCTGGCTCGGAGTCGCGGGACTCACCCCGACCGGGGTGCTGCTCGCCGCGGTGACCTCGATTGCGATCCTCGCGATGCCCGGTGGCCGCGTATCGCGGGTGGGCAGGCTCGTGGGCGCCGGCGCGCTGATCGTGGCGGTGTCGGCACCGTGGCTCGTCGCCACCGCACTGTCCGGTGGTGGCACCGCGGCCGACCCGGCAGGTGTCGGTGCGTTCGCGGCCCGCGCGGAGCCGCTTCTGGGTACTGTCGGGTCGGTCGCCGGTCTCGGCGGCATCTGGAATGCCGATGCGGTACCGAGTTCACGCACGACGCCGTGGGCGCTCATCGGGACCGTGCTGCTGCTCGTGGTCGTCGCGTGCGGACTGCCCGCGCTGTGGCGCCGACGCCGCAACCCGGTGATCGTCGCGCTCGCTATCCTCGCAGTCGTCGCGGTGCTCGGCACCACTCTCGGCGCCACCGCACCGGGTCTGCGGTTCGGGGAATGGGCGATGGTGAACATTCCCGGGGCCGGACTGCTGCGCGACACCCAGAAGTGGGTGGCACTGCTGATGCCGCTCTACGTGGTGGCCGCGGCCGCAGGAGTGGGGGCGTTGCGGCAACATTTCACCCCCGACCGCGCCCGCAGCGACATCGCGTGGGCGGTGTTGTCGGTCGTCGCCGTGGTGGGTGCGCTCCCCGACCTCGCGTGGGGAGTCGGCGGTCAGGTGCGACCCGTCCACTACCCCGACGGGTGGCAGCAGGTGGCGAGCATCGTCACGGCGGGCGAGGGTGACGCCGCGGTGCTGCCCACTGGGATGTTCCGCCGGTTCGACTACTCCGGCCCGGTGGCAGTCCTCGACCCGGCACCCCGCATGGTGCGCGCCGACGTGCTGCAGACCGGAACCCTCATCGTCGAGGGCGGAGCGGTGGAGGGAGAGGGCACCCGTGCCGTCGACGTCGAGCAGCTCCTTCTCGATGGTTCGGATCCGTCCGAACTGGCGGCGCGGGGTGTCGGCTGGGTCGTGGTCGAGCACGGCACCCCGGGCGATCACGGCCGGTCGGAGGAGACCCTCGACCTGCTCACCCAGGTCTACAGCGACGACGACCTGACTCTCTATCAGGTGGACGGCGCGTGGGCTCGGGAGACGACCGGGCGGACCGTCGCGATCCTTGCGCACCTGCTGCTGATGCTGGTGGTGGTCGCCGGGGCGACCGGCATGCTCGCAGCCCGTCTACATACCCGCGCAGCGGAGCTGTTCCGTGCCCTGGCCCGCCTTCTCCGCCGTGATTCGGGGAAACAGGCCTGACGCCCACTGCCCCGATGCGACACCGGTCAGTACTTCGAGCACACCGGATCCGGTGGCCTCCCACGAGAACTCGCCCGCCCTGATTCGGGCCTTGTCGCCCAGCTCGGTGCGGCGCTCGGCATCACCGAGCAGCTCCGCGACCGCGGCGGTGAGGTCGTCGACGGAATCGACGAGGACACCCGTGACGCCGTCGACGATCGAATCCGTGAGTCCCTTCGAACTGCGGTATCCGACCGTCGGGACACCGTGCTGCGCGGCCTCGATCACCGCGAGCCCCCACCCTTCCTTGCGGGACGGCATCACGTGCAGCCAGGACCGCGCCAGGACCGCATGCTTGCACTCCTCGGAGACGTGGCCGTGGAAGGTGACGGCGTCGTCGATACCCAGCTCGGCGGCAAGGCTACGCAGGTTCTGTTCCCACCAGCCACCGCCGACGACGTCGAGGTGCAGGCCGGGGACGCGGGAGCGTAACACCGAGACGGCGGTGAGCGCGTCCTCGATCTGCTTGTGCGGCACGAGTCGCGACAGCACGCACACGCTCGGATGCGCGGTACGGGTGTGGTCGGCGCCTGGAACGACCTCTGAGGGGATGGCGTCGGCACCGTTGCGGACGACCGCGATGCGGTGGTGGTCGACGCCGAGCACCCGCAGTTCGTCGGACGACGGCAGCGAGACCGTCAGGTACTGGCTGCGGCGATGCACTCGCGGCGACAACGTGGATTCGATCCACCACCCGAGCTTCGCCATCACGCGACCCGCGACCGGCCACTGCTCGCGGTGGCAATGGTGCACGAGCACCGTCACCGGGGCGCCGGCGACGAACCGGGAGAAGAACGGGATGCCGTTCTGGGTGTCGATGACGGCGTCGGGACGGATGCCCTTCAGCGGACCGAATCCGAGTCGTCCTGCGGCGATCGCAGCGAGAGCGCGCGGGTATACCCCGAGGCGGCCGCCGCCGCGGCTGACGTCGATACCGTCGATGGTGTCGCGCTTGCTCGCGCCGGGATATGACGCGGTGCGCAGCGTCACTTTGATTCCGCGGGCGGCGAGTTGCGCTCCGACCTGCTCGAGATAGCGCTCGCTGCCGCCTCCCTGCGGGTGCCCGCTGTCGCGCCAGCAGAGCAGTAGAACCTCCCGCACGCGGATTCCCCCCGGTAGTAGAACACGCCCGTATGGACGCGGTGGACGTCACGGACACCCTAGCGGGTGTGCTCGCGATGTAGGTGCACGACGGCTCTGCCGGTGGGCACTACTGTGGTTCCACGTGCCATCGAAGACCACGTCCGATCCCCGTGTGACCCGGCTGTTCGAACGCCGCGCCACGTTGCGGCGCTCCATCGGCCTGCTCGGCAGCTTCCGATTCGAGCAGAGTGCACCCGACAGATTCTACGGCGGCCTCGCCCGCGACACCGCCGACCTCGTCGGCGATCTCTACACAGACCTGACCGGGAACAGCCTCGCGGGCACGACCGTCGTCGACGTCGGAGGCGGTCCCGGCTATTTCGCCGACGTGTTCGCCGAGGCGGGCTCGCGGTACGTGCCGATCGAGCCCGATCCGTCCGAGATGCACGCCGCCGGGCTTCGGGTGGGTGGCGCGATCCGCGGGTCGGGTCTCGCGCTGCCGCTGCGCACCGGGTCTGTGGACGTGTGCTTGTCGTCGAATGTCGCCGAACATGTGCCGCAGCCGTGGGCGATGGCCGACGAGATGCTGCGAGTGACCCGCCCCGGCGGGCTGATGGTGCTCTCGTACACGCTGTGGTGGGGCCCGTTCGGCGGACACGAGACCGGTCCGTGGCACGCGTTCGGCGGCGAATACGCGGCACGGCGCTACACCCGGAAGCACGGGAAGGAACCGAAGAACCGATACGGAGTGTCGCTGTTCGAGGTCAGCTGCACCGAGGGTCTCGACTGGGCCCGGTCGACGCCCGGGGGTGAGTTGCTCGCCGCGTTCCCCCGCTATCACCCGCGGTGGGCGTGGCCGCTCGTGCGGGTGCCGGGGGTGCGCGAGTTCCTGGTCAGCAACCTGGTGCTCGTGCTGCGCCGACGATGATCATCTAATCTCGCCAGATGACCGCATTGGCACTCGACGTGGGTGGCACGAAGTTCGCCGCGGCATTCGTCGCCGACGACGGGACGCCCGTCGAGCCGAAGACCGCGTCCGTCCCCCCGACCGGCGCGTGGGACGCCTGTGCCGCCCTGCTGCGCGAGGTTGCCGAAGCCGAACCGATCTCTGCCGTCGGGATCGCGGCGGCAGGCCCGGTCGACGCACGGAACGGCACCGTTTCGCCCATCAACATTCCCGAGTGGCTGTTCGGATTTCCCTTGGTGGAGGCCGTGCGCAGCCTCTTTCCCCACGCGCGCGTCTCGTTGGCGATGGACGGTGCGGCCGCCACACTGGCCGAGCACCGATTCGGTGCCGGTCGTGGAACGGACGATCTCCTCGGAGTGGTCCTCGGCACCGGCATCGGTGGCGGCCTCGTCCTCGACGGTCGCCTGGTGTCCGGCCGCACGGGGAACGCCGGGCACATCGGCCACATCGTCTCGGCATACGGCACCGAGTTGTGCACCTGCGGCGGTGCGGGCTGCATCGAGACGGTGGCGAGCGGAACCGCCACGGTGAAGTGGGCGCGGGCACGCGGCTGGGCGGGGTCGGACGGTGTTGCACTCGCGGCTGCGGCGCAGGCCGGCAACGGTGTCGCGGCAGCTGCGCTCGAGCGCGCAGGAACCGCGCTGGGTCAGGTCATCGCATCTGCTGCCGCACTGACGGACGTCTCGCTCGTCGTCGTAGGCGGCGGGTTCGCGGAGTCGGGAACGCTGCTGTGGCGCCCGATGCTCGCGTCCGCGGCACGGCAGGCCCGCCTGAGCTTCATCCGGGATCTGCGTATCGTGCCGGCTTCGCTGGGTGCGCTGGGAACACTCGTAGGTGCCTCCGCCCTCACACATGGTCACGAGTAGGTAACCATTCGGCGTCGCACGGGCGCCGAGGCCCTACTCTGACGGGACCAACCCAGCGGGACGGATCGGTGGTATCCGATGAGGATTGCCGAAATTTTACGAAACAAGGGTGCAGCGGTGCAGACGGTTCCCCCAGGAACCACGCTCTGTGAGCTGATCGGCGACTTCGCACGCCACAACATCGGGGCGATGGTCGTCGTCGACGGCACCGACGTCGTCGGAATCGTCACCGAACGTGACGTCGTCCGGCAACTCCACGAACGAGGGCCGTCCGTCCTCGTCACCACAGCATCCGAGGTCATGACAACCGATGTGGCGACCTGCCTGCCCACCGACAGTGTGGACAGCCTGGCCGAGACCATGACCGAGCGACGCATCCGGCATCTTCCGGTGGTCGTCGACGGACAGCTGGTGGGAATCGTCAGCATCGGCGACGTGGTCAAGAGCCGGATCGACGAGCTCCAGGCCGAACGCGATCAACTCCGGTCGTACATCCACCACGGCTGACCTCGATCTCGCTACGCTGCCGCATCGGCTGTCCGCCGGGCACGTCCGGTCCGGGTCATTCCGGTGCCGAGTCGGCCTGCCGGTCGAGCACGCTCACACTCATTCCGAACGGCAGAAACCGAGCCGACCGCGCCGGGTCGGTATTGCCCTTGAGACTGCGGAGCGCTTCGAGCTCCGAGGGATACACCTGGTCGATGTGTGCGACACCGTCGGCATCCGCGGTGTAGACGACCCATACGCCGTCCCCCGCGTCGCCGGTGGTCTCGGGTCGCGGCGTCGGCTGCGGCCGCGGAGGTGGTGGTGCGACCGGCTGGTCGAGGAAGGCGAAGACCCTGTCTTTGAGTTCGCGCAGTTCTTCCCCGGCCTCGCGGACGACCCGATCGATGTCGTCGGGGTCGAATCCGAACGGATTGTTCTCTGCCATGTCTACTCCTGACGGTCGGCCCCTCCAGTGTGGGCAACACTGCGCCGCCGCGCCACCATCGACGCCGCTGCACCCTTTCGCAAGTCTGAAACGTGTTCTAGTCTCGGGGTGAACCGGCGCGAACTGACTAGGGGCAAAATATGACCGACTACGACAAGGTGTTCATCGGCGGCACGTGGGTGACGCCGTCGACCGACGAAACGCTCGAGGTGTTCTCACCGGCCACGGAAGAACGGGTCGGTTCGGTACCCATCGCCGGGCCGAAGGACGTCGACGCTGCAGTTGCCGCGGCACGCACCGCGTTCGACGACGGACCGTGGCCGCGCATGACCCCGGCCGAACGCGCGGAGGTGATCGGCAAGGCAGCGAAGATCATCGAAGAGCGTGGCGCCGAGATCGTCGAGGTCGTCTCGTCCGAGATGGGGCAGCCGGCCGCGTCGGTGCAGATGATGCAGATGACGCCGACACTCGCGACGCTGAACTTCTATGCCGGGCTGGCTGATTCGTTCCCCTGGGTCGACGAACGCAGCGGCTCGTTCGGCCGCACACGCGTCACCCGCGAACCCGTCGGCGTCGTCGGTGCGGTCATCGCGTGGAATGTGCCACTGTTCCTGTGCGCCAACAAGCTCGGCCCTGCTCTGCTCGCCGGCTGCACCGTGGTCCTCAAGCCCGCTCCCGAAACACCACTGGCCGTCAACGTGATCGCCGAGATCTTCGCCGAAGCCGGTCTGCCCGAGGGCGTACTCTCGGTGGTGCCCGGTGGCGCCGAGACCGGCGAACACCTCGTGTCGCACCCGGACCTCGACAAGATCACCTTCACCGGGTCCACCGCAGTCGGCAAGCACATCGGCGAGATCGCCGCACGCAACCTCAAGCGCTGCTCGCTCGAGCTCGGGGGTAAATCCGCCGCGATCATCCTCGAGGACGCCGATCTCGACTCGACCATCGCCATGCTCGTCATGTCCGGTCTGATGAACACCGGGCAGGCATGTGTCGGCCAGACCCGCATCCTCGCACCACGTTCGCGGTACGACGAGGTGGTCGAGAAGATCGTCGCGACCGCCGCATTCTTCCCCGTCGGACCGCCGTCCGACGAGACCGCTCAACTGGGCCCGCTGGTCTCCGCCAAGCAGCGCGACCGGGTCGAGGACTACATCAAGAAGGGTCTGGACGAGGGTGCACGTCTCGTGCTGGGTGGTAGCCGACCCGCCGGTCTCGACAAAGGCTACTTCCTCGAAACCACGGTCTTCGCCGACGTCGACAACTCGATGACCATCGCCCGCGAAGAGATCTTCGGGCCGGTCCTGTCGGTGCTGCCCTACGACAGCGTCGACGATGCCATCAAGATCGCAAATGATTCCGACTACGGCCTCGCCGGCTCGGTGTACACCACCGATGTGGAGAAGGGCCTCGACGTCGCATCGCGCGTCCGCACAGGCACCTACGGAATCAACTGGTACGCATTCGATCCCGGATCGCCGTTCGGTGGCTTCAAGAACTCCGGCATCGGTCGCGAGAACGGCCCCGAGGGGCTCGAGGCGTTCTGCGAGACGAAGTCGATCCTGTACCCGCCCGGTTACCAGGGCTGATCGCCCCGGGCCTCGGCTCACCGAGGGGAGGTCGGGTGCGTTTCTCTCGAAGAAATCGCACCCGGCCTCCCCTCGGTCACGTTTGCGGCATTCACGGACGGTGATCAGATGTACATTGCCGGATCGATGTAGCTGGTCGGATCCACCAGCGGCTCATGCTTCTTCCGCGACCGAACCGTCGCGGGGATACCGGTGGCGATCGAATCCACGGGCACGTCGTGTGTGACGACCGCATTGGCGCCGATCGCGCTGTCGGCGCCGATCACCACCGGCCCCAGAATCTTCGCTCCCGCACCGACCGTGACGCGATCACCGAGCGTCGGATGCCGCTTCTCCTTCGCAAGCGACCGGCCGCCCAGCGTCACACCGTGATAGAGCATGACATCGTTTCCGATCTCGGCTGTTTCACCGATGACCACGCCCATGCCGTGGTCGATGAAGAAGCGTCGACCGATCGTCGCACCGGGATGGATCTCGATTCCGGTGAGGAATCGGGTGAACTGCGAGAGGATCCGCGCCGGCCCCTTCAATACGGGCACCGCCCACATGCGGTGCGCGATGCGGTGCGACCAGATCGCGTGCAGACCGGAGTACACGACCGCGTTCTCCACATTGCTGCGCGCGGCAGGATCGTTGCCGCGCGCAGCCTGCAGATCTTCGTGGAGAGTACGAAGAATACTCACGACGACGATCAGTCCCGGATGTGCTCGAACAGCGGAGTGGAGATGTAGCGCTCACCGAAATCGGGCACGACCACGACGATCAGCTTGCCTGCGTTCTCCGGGCGTTTGGCGACCTCGAGGGCAGCCCACACGTTCGCACCGGCCGACACGCCGCCGAGGATGCCCTCGTCGGTGCCGAGCGCGCGACCGATCTTCACTGCGTCGTCGAACTGGACATCGATGATCTCGTCGTAGATCTCCCGATCGAGAACCTCGGGCACGAAGTTGGCACCGAGACCCTGAATCTTGTGTGGGCCGGGGTTGCCGCCCGTGAGGATCGGCGAATCAGCAGGCTCGACACCGATGATCTGGACGCCGGGCTTGCGGGCCTTGAGGTTACGGCCCACACCGGTGAGCGTGCCACCGGTGCCGATACCTGCGACGAAGATGTCGATCTCGCCTGCGGTGTCGTTCCAGACCTCTTCACCCGTGGCGTCGTGGTGGATCTGCGGGTTGGCGGGGTTCGCGAACTGACTCGCCGACACCGCGTTCTCGGTCGACTCGACGATTTCCTTGGCCTTCGCAACCGCGCCGGCCATGCCCTCGGAACCCGGGGTGAGGACGATCTCCGCACCGTAGGCGCGGAGCATGACGCGACGCTCGGTGGACATCGTCTCCGGCATCGTGAGGATCACCTTGTAGCCGCGGGCCGCGCCGACCATGGCGAGTGCGATACCGGTATTGCCCGACGTGCCCTCGACGATCGTGCCCCCGGGCTTCAACTCGCCCGACTTCTCCGCCGCGTCGATGATCGCCACGCCGATACGGTCCTTGACGCTGTTGGCCGGGTTGTAGAACTCGAGCTTCGCCGCGACGGTTGCGCCGAGGCCCTCGGTCAGCCGGTTGAGCTTGACGATCGGGGTACGACCGACGAGCTCGGTGACATTGTTGTAGATCCCGCTCATAGCTGATCCTCTCCCGGTCACCAGGGACCGGCTGTGGTGTGCGATATACCTATTGCATCATGTTGCAGACGACGCACCATGTCGGGTTCCTTCAAGACAGGCGCGACTCTCGAGTCCAACACTGGGGAACATGACGAATTCCGTGAATCCCATTCCCGAGGGTTACACCGCCCTCACTCCGTTTCTCGTCGTCGACGGGGCTGCAAAGGCCATCGACTTCTACTGCGATGCGTTCGGGGCTGCACTCGTCGACCGCACCGACGCTCCCGACGGCTCCGTGGCGCACGCGGAACTCGATCTGGGCCACGGTCGCATGCAGTTGAGCGACCCCATCCCGACGATGGGCCTGCGCGCCCCGGACGGAACGAACGACGTGAACCACTCCTACGTGCTGTACTGCGCCGACTCCGACGCGGTGTTCGCGCGGGCCGTAGAACTCGGTGCGCACGTCTTCGAAGAGCCGTCGACGTTCGTCACCGGCGACCGATTCGCGACGATCCTCGACCCGTTCGGACACCGGTGGGCGATCATGACCCGAGTCGAGGACGTCTTGCCCGACGAAGCGAAGCGGCGCATCGACGAATGGCTGGCCTCGCAGAGCAGCTGAGCTGCACACCGCACCCGCAACGCACCGCAACCGAGACGCAGCAACCGAGACGCCGAATGCCCCGCCACTGGGCGGGGCATTCGTGGTGTCGTTCGGTCGATCAGCCGAGGCGCTGCTTCAGAGCCTCGAATTCGTCGCGGATACCCGAGGGCACCTTCTCGCCGAGGAACTCGAACCACTCGGTGATGCCGTCGATCTCGGTCTTCCACTCGTCGACGTCGACCGCGAGAGCCTCGTCGACATCGGAAGGATCGACATCGAGACCGTCGAGGTTCAGATCGGCTGCGGTGGGCACGTACCCGATGGCGGTGGACTGTGCGTCGACCTTGTGCTCGATGCGATCGACGATCCACTTCAGCACGCGAGAGTTCTCGCCGAAACCGGGCCACAGAAACCGGCCGTCTTCGCCGCGACGGAACCAGTTGACGTAGAAGATCTTCGGCAGCTTGGACTCGTCGGCGTTCTTACCGAGGGTGATCCAGTGGTTCAGGTAGTCGCCGGCGTTGTAACCGAGGAACGGCAGCATCGCCATCGGATCGCGCCGCACGTTGCCGACCTTGCCCTCGGCAGCGGCGGTCTGCTCGGACGACAGGGTCGCGCCGAGGAAAGTGCCGTGCTGCCAGTCGAAGGATTCGCTGACAAGAGGAACTGTCGTCTTGCGGCGGCCACCGAACAGGATCGCCGAGATCGGCACTCCCTGCGGGTCATCCCATTCCGGAGCGAGGATCGGGCACTGCGACATCGGGGTGCAGTAGCGCGAGTTCGGGTGGGCTGCCTTCGTGTCGGACTCGGCGGTCCAGTCGTTACCGAGCCAGTCGGTCAGGTGTGCCGGGGTGTCGCCTCCGATACCCTCCCACCAGACGTCGCCGTCGTCGGTCTTCGCGACGTTGGTGTAGATCGTGTTGCCGGCCTCGATCGTCGCCATGGCGTTCGGGTTGGAATCTGTACTGGTGCCGGGTGCGACACCGAAGAAGCCGAACTCGGGGTTGACGGCGTAGAGACGTCCGTCGGCACCGAAACGCATCCATGCGATGTCGTCGCCGAGGGTTTCGGCGCGCCAGCCCGGGATGGTCGGCTGGATCATCGCGAGGTTGGTCTTGCCGCACGCCGACGGGAAGGCCGCAGCGATGTAGTAGGGCTTGTTCTCGGGCGAGATCAGCTTGAGGATCAGCATGTGCTCGGCGAGCCAGCCCTCGTCGTGGGCCATCGCCGACGCGATGCGCAGCGAGTAGCACTTCTTGCCGAGCAGTGCGTTGCCGCCGTAACCCGAGCCGTAGCTCCAGATCTCACGGGATTCGGGGAAGTGGGTGATGTACTTCGTGTCGTTGCACGGCCACGCCACGTCCTGCTCGCCCGCTTCGAGAGGCGCACCCACCGAGTGCAGCGCCTTGACGAACGGTCGATCGACGCCCATCTTCTCGAGGGCAGCGGCACCCATGCGGGTCATGATGCGCATGGAGACGACCACGTACTCCGAGTCGGTGAGCTCGACACCCAGCTTCGGATCGTCGGCACCCAGCGGGCCCATGCAGAACGGCACCACGAAGAGGGTTCGGCCACGCATGCTGCCCCGGTACAGCTCGGTCATCGTGGCACGCATCTCGTCGGGCGCCATCCAGTTGTTGGTGGGGCCCGCGTCGATCTCGTTCTCGCTGCAGATGTATGTGCGCGACTCGACGCGTGCGACATCCGACGGATCGGAGTTCGCGAGGAACGAATTCGGCTTCTTCTCGTCGTCGAGACGGGTGAATGTGCCGGACTCCACGAGCTGAGCAGTCAGCCGATCCCATTCCTCGTCGGATCCGTCGGCCCACACGACGCGATCGGGCTGGGTGAGCTCGGCAACCTCCTGAACCCACGCAAGCAGCTCGGCATGCTGGGTCGGGAGCTTGTCGTCGGTACCGTTCAAACCGGGAATGGTCGCTGAGGTCATCAAACTCTCCTGGGGTGTGCCCGGAACCGGATCCCTCCCCCGACCTGCATCTGTAGTGCAGTGACAGCGGCGAACCCGGGCTTTCCCCTCTCGGCAGGGGTACCACCCGCTTCGTCCGTGGCCGAACGGAGGACGCGGGCGCCGGATGTCCTATTCATAGAGGTTAACGCTGGACGTCCGGCCGGGAACACTCGGGGCCGGTCGGAAATATCACAGAAACGATTCAGAGCCACGCAGAATACAGCCCCCTTCCGCGTCCGTACAGGCGATACGCCTCACTTGTGCTCGGTTGTATGACTTTCGTCTATTCCGATCGTACCTTCGTCGACCCTGCTCCATCTGGATGTTCCGTCGAGCTCGCGGTGGAACTCCCAGACACCGAATTCGCCGTCGTCGGCAACAGCGGTGATCCGGTCGGTGAGACCATCGAGGTCGGTGTCGGTTGCTACGACGAGCGCACCGAGCCCGTTGTCGAAAGCGACAGTGTCGCGGATCCCGTCCCCGTCGAGATCGGTCGTCGCCTCGACCGAGTCCGCCCACGCAGCGGTGCTCGCGGGGTCGAACACGCCGAAGCCGGCGTGATGCTCGTCATCGAGCCCGTCTGCTCCGAGGAATGTGTCTGCCATGCCTGCTCCTGAGTTCCGGTCCTGCGTTGCTCGTTGCCCTATACCGTTCCCTCACCCAATCCCTCACCCAATTGGATCCCTCACCCGATTGGACGCGCCGGATCGCCGACCGGTTCCACCTGTCGCAACACCGCCAGGTCCCGTTCACACGCCGCGATGCGGGCACGTTGCTCCCCGGTGTATCGACGGATCCGTTCGTCGATCGCTGCCACCCGCTCGTGGAGTTCGGTTGTCCGTGCGCGCTCCCGCGCTGCTGCATCATGATCGAGCTTCGATTCGGCGTCGAATGCGATTGTGCGGATCCACGCCTCGAGGTCCGCACGAAGCGAGGTCAGCTCGTCGAGAACCCACCGTCGCATCAACTCGCGGTGCGCCAGCTGCCTGCGCAGACGGACGAGCCACCAGGCGGCCACAGCGCCACACACGACCGTCACCAGCACCGACACTGCAACCGGAACCGCTCCGAGCATGGTGGCCGCGATGCGGCCGAGGCCCGCACCGGCAGATCCTCCCACCACGAGCGCGAGGCGATCATCGAGGCGGCGGCCGGGCACCTGCGGTGCGGGATCCGGTCCTGTCGTCGTCGGCTGCGCCGCGATTCCGAGCCTGCGCTCGGCCGCTGCAGCGACCTCGTCGCGGAGGCGCTGCCAGTGCGCGGTCAGCAGAGCCTCCACGTCATGCGGATCGGTGGAGCCCTCGTCGAGTGCGGCGCGCAACTCCGCCGACACCTCTCGCACTCGCACAGTGAGCTCCTGCATCAGTTCCACCCGGGCTCGATGCACGTCCGGGCGAGGCTCGGAGCCGACCGGACGCGTGACAAGTCGTTCACGCTCGGCACGCAGGTCCGAAGTGCCGTCGGCAGCCGAGAGCGCAGCGATCTCTTCTGCGATCATGCTGCGGGTCCGCGCGATCACCGCTGTGCGCGTCGCCTGGCCTTGCGGCGACGAAGCGGCCGCCGCAAGGAGCGCCTCGTGCACACCGACGATCCCCGACTCGAGTCCGAGCACCCGGCCTGCGTCACCACCGAGCTCACGTGCCCAGGCTGCGGCGACAGCCGACACCGGAATCACCACGACGCGCGCGAGCCACGGCGCGTGCCGATGCAGCAGTTCGATGTCGCGGTCGCGGACCGATCGCCATCCCGGATACCGATCGATGCCGGTGATCACGAACACCACGTCGGCCGCGTCGCGCGTCGCCGCGTCGAGTGCGGCCAGCTCGGTGCGGCCGAGAACTGAGGATGCGTCGAGCACCATGAGCACCACCGGTGCGTCACCGTTCTCGAGATATTCGACACCGCCGAGGGCTGCGAGTTCCGCCGTGAGTGTGGTGCGGCCAGTTCCCGTCACCCCCGCGACCCGCACCACTGGCGCACCGGGTTCCGGAACCGGCGATCGGTGCAGCCGTGCCCAACCGCGTGGGTTCCAGCGCCGCAGGACATCGTCGGCGGCACTCACGGAACCGCAAGCCCACGGACTGCAGGACCCTCGAGAGCCGCCTCGATCACATCCCGAGCCAGCGGGGACGCCCCGATCCCCGCGACCGCGCGCACGAAATCCTCGAACCGCCTGGTGTGGGCACCGTCGATACGGTCGGTGATCGTCGGGTGCAGGTTCGGGTCGTCCTGCGCGAACACCGGCACTTCCAGACCGGTGACTACTGTATAACCGGTGACTACTGCATCACCGGTAACCACTGCGACGACGCGACGGGAATCGAGTGCGTCGAGGAACCGGTGGTCGGCGGGATGCACCGAGGTCGGATCGAGCCGGGCAGGCAGGACGTAGACCACTACATCGGCGTCGAGAACGGGATCGGGAACCCCTGGGGCATCGACGACAGCCGCCTCCAGAGCACCGGACAGCACAGACAAGGCGGGGGCGGTCGACAGCGCACGCTGCATCTCTCCGCGTCCGACGCCTGTACGCCCCGCCACCTGGATCCGCAACCGCGCGGTGGACCGGGCGAGCGCAGAATGCAGCATACGTCCGGCCTCCGGATCCAGCCGATCCACCTCGTCCGCGATCCGACGCCAGGCACCTGCGTCCGCACACGGGCCTGCTTCCGCACGCTGTTCCCCCGGACACTGCACGTCCCCCGGACACTGCACGCTCGATTCCCCGGTCATGCTCCCCCCTTCGTTGCGACGGATTGTGTCAGAGAACACGTCCCGGCACCTCGCTGAGCACGACTGAACGCGACATTCGATGCAGCCATCCTGAGAAAACCCTGTGGCCACACCAGTCACTCCTGCCACGCACTCCGGCCATACGTGACAATGGTCGGGTGAACCACTCCGATCAGGACACGACCGACACGCTCGACGAGCAACCGGCCAGGGGGAATCGTCTGTACCCGCGGGTGACCAGCTTCCGCTCTCGCCGCGGATCTCTCACCGATCCACAGCAGGGCACATGGGACCGTCGCTGGCCCGAACTCGGTCGCGATGTCGGCGATGATCTGCTCGACACGCACGCATGGTTCGGCCGCCCGGCCCCCCTCGTGCTCGAGATCGGTTCCGGCACCGGCACCGCTGCCGTCGCGATGGCACAGGCCGAGCCGCACCTCAACCTGATCGCCATCGAGGTCTACCGCCCGGGCATCGCGCAGACGCTACAGCGGATCGAGCGCACCGCAGGCACCGACGCACCCGTGTCCAATCTGCGGATTCTGCGCGGCGACGCAGTCGAGGTCCTCGAGCGCATGGTCGCGCCCGAATCGCTGACCGGCGTCCGGGTCTTCTTCCCCGACCCGTGGCCGAAGGCGCGACACCACAAGCGCCGGTTGTTGCAACCCGAGACGTTCGCGCTCATCGCGAGCCGACTGAAGCCGGGCGGCGTGCTACACGTCGCGACCGACCACGCCGAGTATGCGGAGTGGATCCTGGAAGCCGGTAACGCCGAGCCGCTGCTCACAGATGTGACGTGGGAGTCTCCCATCAGCTGCGAACGTCCTGTCACGAAGTTCGAAGACAAGGCTCACCAAGTGGGTAGCCGCATCGCGGAGATGATCTGGGGGAAGATCGGAGCATGAGCGTCCACGAAGATGTGCCCGGTGCGCCCGGCACCGCCGTGATCGACAACACCGAACGACCCGGGCGCGTACTGCTCGTGTGGGACGCACCGAACCTCGACATGGGCCTCGGCGCGATCCTCGGTGGCCGCCCGACTGCGGCATACCGGCCACGGTTCGATGCGCTGGGCCGTTGGCTCCTCGGCCGCACGGCCGACCTGTCGCGTCACCGCAGCTCACCTCTCGAAGCCGAGGCGACCGTCTTCACGAACATCGCACCGGGCAGCGCCGACGTCGTGCGCCCCTGGGTGGAGGCTCTGCGTAATGTGGGCTTCGCGGTGTTCGCCAAGCCCAAGATCGACGAGGACAGCGACGTCGACTCCGATATGCTCGAGCACATCGAGTTGCGGCGCAGCGAAGGCCTCGCCGGTGTGATGGTGGCATCCGCCGACGGGCAGGCGTTCCGGGAACCTCTCGAGGAACTCGCCGCAGCCGGCATCGCGGTGCAGGTGCTCGGATTCCGCGAGCATGCCAGCTGGGCGGTGACCTCGGAGATCCTCGACTTCGTCGATCTCGAGGACATCCCCGGAGTATTCCGTGAACCACTACCTCGGGTCAGCCTCGAAACACTGCCGGACGAGGGTGCGTGGCTGCAGCCGTTCCGACCGCTTTCTGCCCTTCTTGCGGGGCGCAAGAGCGTCGCCGAATAGGAGATTTACGTGTTCGACCGTTGGGGAGAGCTCGTCGTCCGCGCGCGCTTCACTGTCATTGCGGTGATGGTCGCGGCGTTGCTCGGGCTCGCCGGGTACGGACTGAGCCTGAACGACCATCTCAGTCAGAGCGGCTGGGACGACCCCGGCTCGGAATCCGTCACCGCCGCGAAGCTGGCGGACGGCACATTCGGTCGAGACACCAGCGGTGATGTCCTGGCACTCATCACCGCGCCCGACGGCATGACCATCGACGACCCAGCGTTCACAGCAACCGTCGCCGACGGCCTGAACTCGTGGGTCGCCGACAACCCGGACCAGATCCTCATGATCAATGCGGCGTACTGGTCCACGGACGCAGCCCCGGCATTGCCGGCACTCGGCGACGCGTCCAAGCAGCATGGTGTGGCGTCGATCGCGATCGTCGGTGACAACGACACCGAGATCGCAGGAAACTTCCGCGACGTCAAGGACGCACTTCGAATCGACGGTGTCGACGTACAACTCGCCGGGTTGCAGCCGGTCACCGGCTCGCTCAACGACACGATGGCGAACGACATCAAACGCATGGAGATCCTCGCTATCCCCGCGGTAGGGATCCTCCTGTTCTTCGTGTTCGGCGGGGTCATCGCCGCGGCGCTTCCCCTCATCACCGGCGGGCTGACGGTCGTCGCTGCGAGCGGAATCGTGCGCCTGATCACCAACTTCACCGAGGTCAACTCCTTCGTCGAGCCGGTGGTGTCGCTGATCGGGCTGGGCCTGGCGATCGACTACGGACTGTTCATAGTGTCGCGGTTCCGGGAGGAACTCGCGGAGGGGTACGAGACCGGGGCAGCGGTGCGTCGCACCGTGGTCACCTCGGGACGCACCGTCGTGTTCTCGGCGACGATGGTGATCACCAGCCTCGGCGGTCTGCTGTTGTTCCCGCAAGGATTTCTCAAGTCCGTTGCCTACGGTGCGATCGCAACGGTGTCGCTGGCCGCACTGACGTCGGTGACGGTGCTTCCCGCGATCCTCGCCATCCTCGGTCGGCGCATCGACAAGTTCGGCATGAAGAAGTTCGGCCAGATCCAGTCCAACGAGCAGGTCGAGAACAGCTTCATCGGTCGCCTGACACGCTGGGTGATGCTCAACCCGATGAAGGTGACCATCCCCACTGTCATCGGTCTGCTCCTGCTCATCATGCCGCTGACCGGCATCAAGTTCGGCGGCATCAACGAGACGTACCTGCCGCCCGACCATCCGACCCGCGTCGCGCAAGCACAGTTCGACGAACTGTTTCCCGGCCAGCGCACCGAGCCGGTCAAACTCGTCGTCCGAGGCGCCGAGGGCGGCGACCTCAACCAGATCATCGAGACCGGCAGCGCCGCGCCCGGCCTGGTCGAGAGGTTCAGTATCGAGGGCCCCGCGAAGGACGGCGTCCGCGTCCTGAAGGCCGGTCTCGCCGAGCGCAACACCACCGCCGAGACCATCGACTACCTGCATTCGGCGTCGTGGCCCGACGGTGTCGAGGTGTACGTCGGCGGCACCCCGGCCATCGAGCAGGACTCGATCAAGGCACTGCTCGACACGCTGCCCTTGATGATCATCTTCGTTGTGGTGCTCACGACCATCCTGATGTTCCTGGCGTTCGGCTCGCTGGTGCTGCCCATCAAAGCCGCCTTGATGAGTGCGCTCGGGCTCGGTTCGACCCTCGGTATCCTCACGTGGATCTTCATCGACGGGCACGGCGCGAGCCTGCTGAACTTCACCCCCGGCCCCATCATGTCGCCGGTGCTCGTGCTCATCATCGCGATCATCTACGGTCTGTCGACCGACTACGAGGTGTTCCTGCTCTCGCGCATGGTCGAGGCCAGATCGCAAGGTGCCAGTACCACTGAATCGATCCGCATCGGCACCGCGCACACCGGTCGCATCATCACCGCCGCAGCGCTGATTCTCATCGTCGTCACCGGCGCGTTCGCCTTCTCCGAACTCGTGATGATGAAATACATCTCCTACGGCATGATTGCCGCTCTCATCATCGACGCAACGGTGATCCGCATGTTCCTCGTCCCCGCCGTGATGAAACTGCTCGGCGACGACTGCTGGTGGGCACCCAAGTGGATGAAACGGGTTCAGGAGAAGGTGGGTCTCGCCGAGCCCATCCTCGCCGACGAACTGATGCCCGAGGACGTCCCTGAACTGATCACCGTCGGCATGTTCGGCCCCTCGACGATCACGGCGACGGGGTCGCACCGATTCCCGAAGGGGGCGTTCGGCGATGCCGAGGGCGCAAGCGACCTGACACAGCCGATGCCCACGATCGCTGCACCACGCCCGGCCTCCGAGCAGCGACGGACACGCGATCTACCACCTCCGCGGCGGTCGCAGGGACGTCCGCCCGCGGCCCGTCAGCCGGCTCAGCCCGGCCAGCCGGGCGGGCCCGGCCAGCCGGGCGGGCCCGGCCCCCGTAGCGGCGCGGGGCTTCCGCCTCGCCGCGGCGACCAGACTTCGGCACCGATGCGTCGTGGACGTCCGGGCCAACCACCCGTTCCCCCTCAGCAGGGCCTCCCCCCGCAGCAGGGTGCGGGACAGCCTCCGCTTCCCACCCAGGGGATGCCGGCGCCCGGCAACGCGAGCGGTCCGCTCCCCCGACGTGGGGCTTCAGGTCCACAACAACCGGCTGCACCAGGTCCGCAGCAAGGCGCACCGCGACAGCAGGGTCAAGCACAACAGGCCCAGACCTCTCGCGAACAACCGTCGACCACGGCGATGCCGCCGTTGCCGCGCCGACAGCGTGGCTCGGTCCCCCCGCCACTGCCTCGCACGGACGTACGTCCTCAGGCGCAGGCGAGCAGCACCGGGGAGGACGTACAAGCAGGTGCAGGACGTCCGGGCCCCGCGCAGGGGCAGGTCCCTCGTCCGGAGGGTCGAGACCCGCAGGCCATCGAGAACTGGCTTTCGCAGATGCGGCGGGCACCGTCGGCCTCCGGCCACAGTCCCGGGGCATCGCAGGCACCCGAGGCGGGGGATCCGAACAACTCCGTTGCACGCAACCCTGAGGACATGCCGGAGGTGCCCCAGCGCGACGACCACCGCCGCCCGCCTCCGAGCCGGGATTCACGCGGGCCCGACACACAGAGCCGGCGACACGGTGGCGAAGACGCCGACGCCGAGACGATCAGCGTCAGCGAACTGATCGCACGGCAGCGCCGGCAGTAGAGCAAGCGGCCGTAGGAATCAGGTTCCCCGGAGGAACTTGCGCAGTCGTGCACCCATCGGGTGCGCGACTGTAAGGCTCCCGGCGCGCATCTTGCCCGTCACCACCAGGTGCAGCGGGCCGTACGGGGCACCTGCGCCCACCTTCGAATCCGCCGACGACGCGATGGACTCGAGGCCGTTGATGTCGGCTGTCGCCTCCATCGGCACCACGATGCTGATCGAGCTGAGGTAGTCACTGATCTCGATCCTCACCACCTGCGTCTGCATGACGGCCTCGGTGAAGTCCAGCGACACCGACGACGCCACCGTGTCGAGCTGCAGCACCGGCGGCACTTCCCAGCGGCCCTTGCGTGAAATCGTCGACATCCGGCCTTTGAGAACGGACCCGGTACCGGCCGGGTACATCGGCGAACTGGTCGTGGCAACGTGCGGCTCATGAGCTCGCGCGGGCGGAAACTGCGTCGGCTGTTGCTGGAACTCCGGGCGCATCTGGATACCTGGCAGGTCGACGAGCACCCGGTTCAGGTCTTCACGGGTCTTCGCGGCGAGCACAGTGTCCATCCGTTCGGTGAATTCACCGAGCGACAACATCCCCTGGCCGACTGCGCGCTGCAGCAGTTCACCCACGTGTTCACGTTCTGCGTCCGAGACTCTCAGATCCTTCGGGTCCATGCCGACCACTCTAGAGTCGTCAGTCCATTCCAGAGTCGTCAGTCCAGGCCCCGCTCGATCGCATACCGGGTCAGTTCCACCCGATTCGCCAGCTGAAGTTTACGAAGCGTGGCCTGCACATGGTTCTCGACGGTGCGGTGACTCAGCACCAGGCGCGACGCGATCTGCTTCGCAGACATCCCCTTCGCGACGAACCGCAGAACCTCGGTTTCACGGTCGGTGAGGGTCGGCGTCGACGATTCCCGCAGCTTCGACACCGACAACCTCCGATACTCGCCGAGCACGAGGCCCGCCAGACCGGGCGTGAATACGGCCTGCCCCGCTGCGGTCTTGACGACGGCTTCGACGAGTTCGGTGGCCGAAGCACTCTTCACCAGATACCCGGACGCCCCCGCCTTCACCGCGCCGAGCACATCGGCACGTTCGGACGACGCCGACAGCACGAGCACCCGCGACCGCGGCGACACCTCGAGCACCGCGCGGGTCGCGTCCGTTCCGCTGCCGTCGGTCAAGGACATGTCCATGAGCACCACGGTGGGTTCGACCATGGCACGTACACGCGCCGTCCGCACACTGTCGGCCTCCGCCACCACGCGGAAGCCGGCGTCCTCGAGATCTCGGGACACGGCGGTGCGCCAGATGGGATGGTCGTCGACCACCATCAGGGTGATCTCAGCCATGCGGTTCCTCCTTCGGGACGCGTATCTCCCACTCGGTGCCTTCACCGGGCGCAGTCTCGAGTTCCGCTGTACCGCCGAGCCACCGTGCCCGGCCGACGATCGATTTCGACACGCCGAGGCGACCCTGCGCAGATGCTTCGACCAGCCGTCCCGATGCGATACCGACGCCGTCGTCTCGGATCGAGAGAACTATCTCGTCGCCGAGATCTTCGAGCAGAACGAACGCCCTGGCACCCGGCCCTGCATGATGCTCGACGTTGTCGAGCGCGGTGGCGGCGAGCGCCACGAGTTCACCCGCGCGTGGCCGGTCCATCACGATGGGATCCGCGGGCGCCGCGACGGTGACATCGCCGTCGACCCGCATGCGCAGCATCGCGGTCAGGTCGACGTGCTGTCCGCCTCGATCGACCTCGGTGTCCTGCTCGGAGATCAGCCGACGCAGTGCCTCTTCCTGTTCACCGGCCAGCTGTGCGAGTTCGGCTCGGTCGACACCGAGTCCTGAATCCTCGTCGGCACGACGCTGCACGAGCGCGAGCACCTGCAGGACACCGTCGTGAACCTGCCTTGCAAGCCTGTCTCGTTCCTCCGTGGCCGCCGCGATCCGCATCGCGTCCTCGAGCTGACGGTGGGCCGTCCGGGCCGTCCTCATTGCAAATCCCATCGCGACGCCGCACGCGACGAGAACGGGCGCGGTCGCATCAGACCACAGATCGAGGTTGATCTGATCGCGCACTACCGCGCTGACCGCGGCCATCACGATCGCCGAGCCGATTCCGGCGAGCGGACCGGCGAAGATCGCGGCCGAGATGACGGCGTTGGCGACCCACAGTGTGGTCGGCATCGTCTGATGGTGGCTGTACCAGTCGTGATCGGAGATCAACCGTGTCGACGCCATGAGCCCGATCGCCGTGATCTGGTCGACTGCCACCACCACCGGGCGGCCCTGAGGTCCGCGCGCGAGGAGCAGCGCCGAGGCCAGCGACCACGCCACGAGGACGCCGATGAGGAACCAGCTCAACGTCTCGTCGGTGTAGTGGGGGACGGTCGAGAAGTGTGAGCTGACCGCGTATACGACGGTGACCAGGCGGAAGACCTGCGCTGCCCGCCACAGCGGCGCGTCCGGATCTGCCGTCTGCGAGAGCCCGGGTATGGACACCCCCATCGCCGCGCTCCTCGCCTTCGTCGTCGCTTTTTGGGTGAATCCAACCACTCGGTGACCCCAAAGTGCGACCACAAGGTCATGTGACCGTCCGCACAGTGGTTTGATTTGAAGTCGTGTTGAGGTCATATCGAGCAGTCGCCGCGACTTTGCGAAGCCGCTGGCCGCTCTACATGGTCTCGATGGGCGCCTCGAATCTGTTCGGTGCCATGCTGGTGTTCGCCTTCGTCCGGTATGGCCTGCCGATCGAGGAATCGGAGAACATCATCGCGGACAGGGTCCGCAATTTCGCCGTCTTCGCCGCCTACCTGACGTTCGCGGGGGCGGTGAGCCTGACTGCAGCAGCCCTGATGCTCCGGTCCGTAGTGCGGTGGCAACTGCGCGGCGGCCCGCCGACGCGGTCGGAGCAGATGGCTGCCCTGCACGCACCCCTGAGACAGGCGATCGTGCATCTCGCGCTGTGGTTGCTCGGTGGGGTGCTGTTCGTGTTCCTCACCGCGGAGGAACTACCGTCGCTCGCGATCACCGTAGCGATCACCGTGGCGATGGCCGCGACGACCACATTCGGTTTCACCTACATGCTCGGCGAACGCATCCTGCGCCCGGTGGCCGCGCGCGCGCTGAGCGAGGGCCGTTTCGATCGGACCATGGCACCCGGTGTCGGCACTCGCCTTGCGATGACGTGGGGCCTGGGCACCTTGATGCCGGTTGCCGGGATCGTGCTGCTGTGCGTCACGCAGCTGACGACCGACAACGAATTCGGTTCCGACGCACTCGCATGGTCGGTGCTCGCGTTGGCCGTGATGTCGATCGGGCTTGCGCTCGTCTTGTCGCTGCTCACATCGGCGCAGATCTCGGATCCCATCAAGCAGTTGCGCTGGGCCATCGAGCGGGTCCAGCGCGGTGCGTCCGGGGTCCAGGTCGAGGTGTTCGACGGCAGTGAGATCGGTCGGCTTCAGGTGGGTTTCAACCGGATGATGGCCGAGTCGGACGAGCGGCGTCGGCTGCGGCAATTGTTCGGTCAGCACGTCGGCGAGGACGTCGCACGCCGGGCTCTGCAGTACGGCACCGAACTCGGCGGCGAGACGCGGTACGTCGCCGTGCTGTTCGTCGATATGGTGGGCTCGACGGCCACCGCAGCCGAACGACCTCCGAACGAGGTCGTGGAGTTGCTCAATGAGTTCTTCCGGGTGGTCGTCGACGTCGTCGACAAGCACCACGGGTTCGTGAACAAATTCATGGGTGACGCAGCCCTGGTGATCTTCGGTGCACCACTGGACCGCCCCGATGCCCCTACTGCCGCGCTGGCTGCGGCACGCGAGCTGCGGTTCGCGCTCAACGAGATCACCGGGCTCGACATCGGCATCGGGGTCTCTGCCGGTCTGGCGGTGGCCGGAAACATCGGTGCCGCGGAGCGCTTCGAGTACACGGTGATCGGTGATCCGGTCAACGAGGCGTCGCGGCTGACCGAGCTCGCGAAACTGCGACCCAGCCGGGTGCTCGCGTCGTCGAGTGCTCTGTACTTCGCGGACGACGAGGAGCGCGGACACTGGGAGTTGGGCGACGAGGTGCAGCTGCGCGGACGGGGGCGCATGACCCATCTGGCATGGCCTGTTCGATCTCCCGAAGCGGCCTCCACCACCGGGTAACCAGACGGCGTCACCGACAGCGTTCGATACGCTGGCCGTGTGGCGCAGCCGCATGAAGACCGATCTGGCCCCGACGCTACACCGCGACGGGGCCGTTTTCGGTGGATCAAGTGGGTGTCCGCGGTCGCGCTGATCGCGCTCCTCATCGTCGAAGGTATCTATCTCTGGCCCTCGATGAGCGAGTCCTGGCGAGCGCTGACGGAAATGCACTGGGGCTGGGCCGCAGCGGCGGTGGTCGCGCAACTCGTGTCGCTCAGCGCATTTGCGGGGCTCCTCCGCAAAGTGCTGCGCGCGGGCGGGGTCCACGTGAGCATACCGCGGTCGACCTCGGTGGTCTACGGGAGTACTGCGATGGCAGTGACACTCCCCGCGGGTCTCGTTTTCTCCTCGGCGTTCACCTACCGGCAGACGCGCCGTTGGGGCGCGACACCGGTGGTCGCGTCATGGCAGCTCGCGGTGTCCGGAGTCATCTCCACCGCCGCACTCGCCAGCCTGGGGGTCGTGGGAGCATTCGCCGTCGGCTCGTCCGGCAGTCCCGGCACCTTGCTGCTGTCGATCGCGGCCGCCGGCGCGCTGCTCCTCGGCCTGTGGCATGTCACCCGGGATCCCCTGTCGGTCAAGACCTTCGTCACGTGGATTCTGAAGCGGTTCAACCGGCTGGCCAAGAGGCCCGGCGACGCCGGGGTCGACGCATTCGAACGCGTACTGTCCCAGCTCGAGGCGGTGCACCTCCGTCGACGGGATGTGCTGGCCGCGGCCGCGTGGTCGGGTCTGAATCGCGTGTTCGACATGATCTGCCTCGGATTCGCGTGCTGGGCAGTCGGCGGCACGCCCTCGTTGGCCGGCCTGATCATCGCGTTCACCGCGGCGAAGGCGGTCGGCAGCATCCCGCTGGCACCGGCAGGGCTCGGATTCGTCGACGGCACGCTGATTGCAACACTGACCGCCGCAGGACTGAGCGCATCGGAGGCTCTCGCTGCCGTGTTCGTCTACCGGGCTGTGAGTGTCGTGTTCGTTGCGGTACTCGGGTGGATCACCGTTGCGGTTCTGTATCGGGGAGCGAGCGCCGGTACGGAGATCGACCCGGTCGCAGAACGGAGCGCGCCCGGCGCAGGACCTTCTGTGGAAAGCGCGCCTTCCGCTGCAGAACGCACTGTTCTGCAGCCCGAATGAATCCCCTGCCGGAAAGTAGTTGCGAATTCAACTAGAAAATGGCATGCTTCTTTCGTAAGAAGTTGAAGGTTCAATGAACTGCCCGACGTATCACGACTGGAACAATCCGAAGGAGCACCCCATGACCGCCAGCACCACCTTCCTCCCCGGCCTGACCGCAGGCACCTGGGCCATCGACGCCGTCCACTCCTCCGTCGGTTTCTCCGTCCGTCACCTGATGGTCAGCAAGGTCCGCGGCACCTTCGAGAACTTCTCGGGCACCATCGTCGTCGCCGAGGACGGTGCCGCCACCGCGACCGCCGAAATCCAGGTCGCCTCGATCAACACCAAGAACGCCGACCGCGACGCACACATCAAGTCCGCCGACTTCTTCGACGCCGAGCAGTTCCCCGTAGCAACGTTCGCCACGACGGGTGTACGCGCCGACAGCGGCGACTACGTGCTCGCAGGCGATTTCACACTGCGCGGCATCACCAAGCCGATCGAGCTGAAACTCGAGTTCAACGGCGTCAACCCGGGCATGGGCCACGGCGCCGTCGCCGGCTTCGAGGCGACCACCGTGATCAACCGCAAGGACTACGGCATCAGCATCGAGATGCCCCTCGAAGGCGGCGGAGCAGTCGTCGGCGACAAGATCACGCTGAACATCGAAATCGAGGCGATTCTGCAGGCCTGACGCCACCGGCCGGGCCCGCGAGCACCGGGGATACCCTGGACGTGTGAGAAAGTACGTACCCGCGCTGGTCATCGACGTCATCCTGGTCGTCGCCTTCGCTGCGCTGGGGCGCTCCAGCCATGACGAAGCACTCGACCTCGTGGGCCTGGCCGGGACGGCATGGCCGTTCCTCGGCGGACTCACCATCGGGTGGTTCCTCACCGCGTGGCTCTACTGCGAGAAGTTCGACGCCTACGCCGCCGTCCCGACCGGGCTGACCCTGTGGGTGAGTACGCTCGTCGGCGGAATGATTCTGCGGACCCTGACTGGCCAGGGTACTGCCGCGGCATTCATCATCGTCGCGACACTGTCCCTCGGTGTCGTTCTCGTCGGGTGGCGACTCGTCGCTCAGGTGATCATCCGTCGTCGGGTACACACAGGGTAGTCATCACGACCGGAGGATCATCACGACCGGGTGATCGATGGGTCGAAATCGGCGACGCCATACACCCAGCGGTGCCACAGTGACCTTCATGAGCGACATCGCCGAGATTCGGTCCGACCACAGGTTCTTCGGACAACCGCTCCCCCTCGCCAACCTCTTCGGTGTCGAGATGTGGGAGCGGTTCTCGTTCTACGGCATGCAAGGCATCCTGATCTACTACCTGTACTACTCGGTCGCGGACGGTGGATTGGGTCTGAGCCACGTAGCAGCCACCTCGATCGTCGGCGCGTACGGCGGCACCGTCTACCTGTCGACGATCGTCGGCGCCTGGATCGCCGACCGCCTCCTCGGCGCCGAACGCACCCTGTTCTACAGTGCGGTGCTCATCATGTGCGGGCACATCGCTCTGGCGGTACTCCCCGGGTTCGCCGGGGTCGGGGTAGGCCTGATCTGCGTCGCGTTCGGTAGCGGCGGGCTCAAGGCCACGGCAACCTCGATGGTCGGCGACCTCTACGACAAAGACGACGACCGACGCGACGCCGGATTCTCGATCTTCTACATGGGCATCAATCTCGGCGCCCTTGTCGGGCCGCTCCTCACCGGATTCATGCAGACCCGGTACGGCTTCCACTGGGGGTTCGGCCTGGCCGCGGTCGGAATGGCGCTCGGTCTCGCGCAGTACACGATCTACCGCAGTCGGTTCGGCACAATCGGCAACACACCGCCACATCCGCTCCCCGCAGACCTTCGACTTCGCGTCGCCGGTGGAGCCGCGGCCGCCATCACCGTCGTCGCCGTGCTCGCGGCGACGGGCGTAATCACCTCGGGCAACATGTCCGACATCGTGGTTGCGCTCACGATCGCTGCGGCAGTCCTCTACTTCGCCATCATTCTGACCAGCAAGCACATCACGCCGGTCGAACGCAGCCGGGTCTGGTCGTTCATCCCGATGTTCCTCGCCAGCGCCGTCTTCTGGTCGTTGTTCCAGCAGCAGTTCACGATGGTTGCTGTGTATTCCGACACACGCCTGAACCGCGAGCTGTTCGGCTGGGAATTCCCGCCGTCGTGGGTCCAGTCCATCAATCCGGTCTTCATCATCATCTTCGCCGGTGTGTTCGCCGCAGCGTGGACCAAGCTCGGCCCGCGGCAACCGTCGTCGCCCATCAAATTCGCATGCGGCACCATCATCATGGGCATCGCGTTCCTGTGCTTCATTCCGATGGCGGGAGGCGGCGCGGGCAGCGCGCCTCTCCTCGGACTCGTCGGAATCCTGCTGCTGTTCACTCTGGCCGAACTGTTCCTGTCACCGGTCGGGTTGTCGCTGACGACGAAACTTGCCCCGAAGAACTTCCACACGCAGATGGTTGCCCTGTTCTATCTTTCGGTCGCGCTGGGCAGCGCCATGGCCGGCACCCTGGCCGGATCCTACGACGAGGACAACGAGGTGCCCTACTACCTGTGGATCGGCGGTGCCTCGATCGCCGTCGGCCTGATACTGATCGCCTTCACTCCTCGGATCCGCAAGCTCATGCACGGAGTGCACTAGCCACTCATGCACAGAGTGCACCAGGGATCACGCGGGCGGCTTCGCCAGTTCGGTGAGGAAGCGGTCGGCCATCTTCACGGCGCGGTCGCCGCCGTCGGCGTCGGCAACGAACACCGCGAACGCCACGTCGCCGGTGTAGCCGAAGAACCAGCGGTCGTCGCCGGCCGTGGCGGCGATCCCGGCGAGGCCCGGGTGGCCTTTCAACAAGGACGCGGGGCCGTTCTGGACGTTGTCGATCATCAGCCCGCGCAGCGCGTCGGTCACGTGCGCGGGCAACGGCTCGGGTTCCTCGGCGACCGTCGCGGGCCTGCCCTGCACGAGCATGGGTGCTGGAGCCTCGCCGCGCGCGATGGACGCGGCGAGCAGCGCGGCGCCGAGCGGACTGACAAGTGCTTCGTCGTCGCCATCGCCGGTGAACTGCACCACCCCGGACCTGCCGTGCCCGATCTGTGCAGTCTCGAATTCGAAGCCCGGCACCGAATACCCCACGCCGAGCCCGAGGCGACGCGCGGTATCGGCCAGATCGTCGGTGTTCACCGAATCGGGCGCGACACCGCGGTCGAGTCCGGCCGCCACCCGGACGGGGTCGAAGACCGAACCCGCCGAGTAGAGACCCCGGGTAGCTACGGGGCCGAGTTCCATCGCCTGGTTGTTGACGTCTGCGGCGAGGATCCCGCCGGTGGACGGCTGGATCGCGACAAGCGCCGCGGGAGTTCCCACGGTGACGACGGCTTCCTTCGCTGCGAGCTGCACGTGCGAATCGACGGTGGACGTCATATCCGGAGGCGGGGGCCCCTGGAATCCAGCGACCTGGATCGGTCCCTGCTCGGGGTCTTCGAGCGTCACGGCCCAGCCGGCGGTGTTGTCGCGTTCGAGTTGCCACGCGGAGCGGAGTGAATCGAGCAGGGGCGTCGAGACCCGCCGGTCGGAGCTGATCAGCGTGGGCGTCTTGATGACTTCGACACCGGGGATGGCGACGATGCCGCCTTCGAGGAATTGATAGTCCTGGTCGCGGAGTTTGACCGCGGTGATCCGGGCTCCGGGGTCGGCGGCGAGCCGCTCCTGCATGAGCTCGGCGGTGATCACCGGCGCGACAGGCGCGAGGATCTCGGCAAGCCGTGTCGTGCTGGCACCGGGATCGGGCATGAAGGCAGGATTGAGCACAACCGCATTGATCGTCTGCTCCTCCATCAGAGGTTTACCCGTGCGGTCGAAGATCTTGGGCGGCGCGGCGTCCGTCCGCACATGGTGGACAGTCCGGCCCGCGAGGTCGGGCACAACCACATCGGGGCTCCACGACACGCGCCAGCCGACGGCCAGTTTCCGGACGGAACCGTCGACCTGGTAGTGCCAGTCCTTGTTCTCTCCGAAGTTCCAGTCGGCCGTAAGTGTGAAGTATCCGGAGTCCTCGTTGAGTTCGACGAGTTGAGTGACGTCGTAGTCGACACTGCCATCGGACAGACCGTCGAACATCTGTGCCAGCACAGGTTCGGCGGCGTTCGGATATGAGGTGAGCTCGGCGGCGTCGCCGGGTTCGCGGTCGTTGAGTGCCTCCACGAAATCGTCGACCAGGATTTCGGCATCGCTGCGCGGGTCATTGAACACGAAGGTGTTCAGGCCCACCGCTGCAGCCACGGCCACGGCAGCACCGAGGGCGACAGTGCGAACGCCTCGCCGACGCTGCCACTCTCGAAATCCCATACTCCACAACCTTCACTCCAGCAACATCAGCCACAAGCACGAGTCGTCTACGTTGCGATCACGATTGCACTACATCCGAAAAGATCACCTCCCCAGCCACTGTCCGGCCGCCCCCACGGCGGGAGCCGAACTACCGGCGCCCGCGACGAACACTGCGAACGCCAGGTTATCCTGTGCTCCGATGAACCAGCCGTGTGCCCCGCTCACGTCGCCGACTACCCCGCTGTTGCCACCGTACTCCGCGGTTCCGGTCTTTCCGATCAGTTCGGGAAAGTCGCTCAGCGCGCTCGCCGTACCCTCGGTTACGGTCTCTCGCATCATCGTTCGCAGTGCGGCAATGTCGTCTGCGGGGGCAGGTGCAACCTCCTGATCGGCCGTCGCCGGTTGCCCGTCGACGAGCGTGGGCAGCGGCGTTTTCCCACCCGCGATCGACGCGGCGACGAGCGCCATTCCGAATGGCGATGCCGTCACCTGCCCCTGCCCGATCGCGCCTTCGACACGCGCCGCCCCCGAATCCATCGGCGGGACACTTCCGGTGACGGTCACGAGCCCGGGCGTGACGTAGTCCACGCCCAGTCCGAACTGCAAGGCAGCGTCGGTCAAGGCCGTGGACGGCATGTCCACAGCGAGTCCGGCCATGGTGGTGTTGCACGAGTTCGCGAACGCAGTGTGCAGGGGAACCTCGCCGAGGTCGAAGCTCTCGTCGTTCGGGATGGTCCGGTCGCCGATCGTTGCGACACCGGGGCAGGGAAGGACCGTGTCGGGTTCGGCGAGACCCGCCTGCAGCGCCGCCGATGTGGTCACCGTCTTGAAGGTCGACCCCGGTGGGTACAGGCCGGTGAGCGCTACTGGCCCCTCCTGATCGGCCGCAGCGTTCTGCGCGACGGTGCGTACCGCGCCGGTGTCGGCGTCGATCCCGACGATCACCGCAGGCCGATCGAACGACGCGAGGGCGGCTTCCGCGCGCACCTGCAGATCCGGATCGATCGTGGTGTGCAGGTCGGGGGCCTCGCCGGCCTCCGCACCGGCGATCGATCGAACGGTGCCGTCGGAGGTCACCGACTGCACCGCCCAACCCGCCGTCGCGGCCTGATTCTCATGCCACATCTCGTCCAGACCCGACCACACGGGTGACGCCAGATCGCGATCAGCGGTGAGCAGTCGTGCCTGCGGAGCGAGCGTCACCCCGGGCAACGCGGAGAGTTGCTCTTCGATCGGCGCGAGATCCGGCTCGCGCAGGGCCACCGCAGTCATCGGCGCGCTGGCCGCCTGTTCGAGGTTCGCAGCGAGAGAGCCCGCAGTGATCGTCGGCGCTGCGGTAGCGAGCAACGGCGCCACCGCAGCGGGGTCGGCCGACGAATCGAGGTTCACGAGCGTCACGATCTGCTCGCTCATCAGCGGTTGCCCCGCTCCGTCGAAGATCGTCGGCGGCGTTCCCGTGGTCGGGGTGTAACGCAGCGACGTATCTTCGCCAAGGCCCGGTGCCACTACGGCCGGATCCCACCGGACCCTCCAGCCGTCGTCGTCATCCGACTCGCCGGCCGGATCCTCGATCGCTGAGCCGGTAGTGCGATACGACCAGTCCCGCCCCTCCCCGAAGTTCCACGACACGTCCAGATCGAACGTGTCTCCGTCGCCGACACTCGCGACCGTCACGGTGGGATCGTCGTTGCCCAATCCGTCGAACAGACCCGAGATCGTTGCCCCCGCGGCCGCCGGATCCGTGGTCAGTGCTGCGGCGGATGCTGCGTCACCGGAATCCAGCGCAGCGGCGAACTCGTCGGCTACCGTGTCGGGCTGATCGGGCCCCGTAGCGCAGCCGACCACGCCCAGGGTGAGGGAGGCTGCCGTCACGAGCGTGACTGTCCGTCGACCGATATGCATGTCACGATCATGCCGGAGATCGGACAACGGTGCCGTCGCCGATCTGCGATCCGGCAACCTGAGCGACGACCACCCTGCAGCATCACCCTGTGTGACGACCCACAGATCAATTCGATTGCGCAACCCGCAATGCTGCCCTTATCGTGGAGATCGCATCTGTTCCCGGCGTTCGGAGAAGGCATTGCTCCTGTAGAGGTTCTCGACTCACCGCGCGATATACGCGGGCCGTCTCTCACCTCCAGGAGTTCGCATGTCTGTACCCATTTCTGCATCCAGCAGTGTCACGCTGTCCGCCCTCACCTACGAGCATTCCGACGGCACCCCCGTCTTCGACGGTCTAGACGCGACGTTCACCGTCGGCCGCACCGGCCTCGTCGGGCGGAACGGGAGCGGCAAAAGCACTCTGCTACAACTCATCTCCGGCGATCTCCGCCCGGCCCGCGGGTCCGTGACAATATCCGGACGTGTCGCGTACCTGCCACAGGACATCACCCTCGACCCCACCGTGTCGGTTTCCACCGTCCTCGGGATCGACACCGTGCGAACAGCGTTGCAGCGTATCGAATCCGGAACCGGCACCGTCGACGACTTCGACATCGTCGGTGACCGCTGGGACGTCGAAGAGCGTGCGCTCGCAACAGTGCATCGACTCGGGCTCGATCGAATTCTGCATGACGAACACGATTTCGATCGCACCGTAGGCACGCTCTCCGGCGGGGAGACCATCCTGCTCGGACTCACCGCCCGGTTGCTCACCGAACCCGGCGTGCTGTTGCTCGACGAACCGACCAACAATCTCGACACGGCCGCCCGCGAACGACTGCAGGACGCTCTCGACCGTTTCCCCGGTACGGTGATCGTCGCAGGCCATGATCGCGATCTACTCGATCGGATGGACACGATCGCCGAACTACGCGACGGACGTCTTCGCATGTTCGGCGGTGGTTTCAGCGATTACGAGCAGATCATCGAAGCCGAACAGGCGGCGGCTCGGTCCGCGATGCGGGACGCGCGCAGCGATGTGCGCCGCCAGGCCCGTGAACTTGCCGCAGCTCACATCACGCTCGATCGACGAGCCCGCTACGGCCAGAAGATGTTCGAGAACAAACGTGAACCGAAGATCATCATGGGGATGCGGAAACGGCAGGCACAGGAATCTGCCGGCCGGTACCGCCGCGAGCACGAGGGAAACCTCGAATCTGCGCGAGCACAGCTCGACCGGGCACAGGAGGCGGTGCGGAACGATCGTGAGATCCGGGTGGATCTGCCCGGCACCTCGGTGCATCCGGGTCGCCGGGTTGCCGAGGGTCCGCTCGAGATCGTCGGACCCGAACGCATCGCAGTACGCGGGCCCAACGGTTCGGGCAAGACCACGCTGCTGCGCCGGATCGTCGAGGCCGGGCCGTTGGTTCCGTTTGCGCTGCTTCCCCAACGCCTCGACATCTTCGACGACACGGCGTCGGTGGTGGCGAATGCAGAAGGGCGCGCACCGCACCTCCCTCCTCAGGAGGTGCGTGCACGCCTGGCGCGCTTTCTGTTCCGCGGGTCCGACGCCGATGTCCCCGTCGGAGTCCTGTCGGGGGGTGAACGGCTTCGCGCCGCGTTGGCCATCCTCCTCGCTGCCGACCCCGCTCCACAGCTGCTGATCCTCGACGAACCGACCAACAACTTGGATCTGCCCAGCCTCGCGCACCTGACCCAAGCGCTGCAGGCGTTCGAAGGCGCGCTGGTGGTGGTGTCCCACGACGAACGGTTCCTCGACGACATCGGGGTGACACGATCACTTACTGTGGGTAGCTCGGTCGCTCCGGGACCATGACGTGACTCGCAGCCCAGTCGGACGGCAGTCCGATCAGACAGTCAACGGTTCCGCTGCCCGCAACATGACCGACTCCACCAGTGCGCTGATCATCCGCTTCATCACGTCGGTGGAGTCGGGCACCGACAGGCCCACGACGTCGCGCAGCGAAACCCAGGTCGGCCATGTCGACGTGATGGCGATCGCCTGGACGATCCGGACGCGTTCCAGGTCGTCGGCGCGGGCGAACTCCCGAGCGAACAGCACCCGCACTTCGATCTCCGCTCGCTCGAGATAGCTGTAGCGGTTGCGTTGCAGTTCTTCCGAGAACGGTGCCCGAACCTCCGCCGATCGAGAGAAAGGAGCGATGTACTCGAGCGCCTCGGCACGCTGACGGCAGTACCGGTCGATACGTTCCGCGAGGGGCAGGCTCGGATCAACCGGTTCGTGCGCGTCGTCTTGACGACGCATCAACTCGGTGCCCGTTGCCGAGAAAAGCGTCTCGAGGTCGCCGAAGTGCCCCCACAAGGATCTCAGCGACACTCGTGCCCGCTCCGCAATCTGCGCGCCGGTCGGTTTGAGTTCGCCGTCGCGGATCAACGCGATATGCGCGTCGATGACCGCTTGACGTGTACGTTCGGCGCGCGCCGACCGGCCGTCGATACTGATCGGCGTGGTCGGTCGGTCGTCGAACCGGATTATCGGCCGGTCTCTCGACCCATTCTCTCCCCCGTGCATAGTGATCCTCCCCGATACTTGTGCACTCTGCTAACAGTTAACTCGCGTTACAGCTAAATCGGTCCCGTTCCGTAAGCCCACGTGCCAAGATATGCGAAGACACCGGGCAATTACCACTACCCGGTGTCTGTCGGCGCGGTTTTCGTGTTACCGACCGAATCTGCAACTGGGGAGACTCACCCCGAAAACAGTCATTTCGGTCATTTCGACAAAAGCCCCTTCGCGATGTGCGTCACCTGGATCTCGTTGCTCCCCGCGTAGATCATCAGCGACTTCGCGTCGCGCGCGAGCTGCTCGACACGATATTCGGCCATGTAGCCGTTGCCGCCGAAGAGCTGCACTGCCTCCATCGCGACCTCGGTGGCGGCGCGCGACGAATACAGCTTCATCGCCGAAGCCTCCGACAGGCTCACCGGCTTCCCCGCCTGCGCACGCTCGATCGCGCTGAACACCATGTTCTGCACGTTGACCCGCGCGATCTCCATCTCCGCAAGCTTGAGCTGAATGAGCTGGAACTGCGAGATCGCAGTGCCCCACAACTTGCGCGACTTCGCATACTCGGTGCACAACGTCAGGCATTGCTCGATGATGCCGAGAGACAGATAAGCGATCCCGATACGCTCGGCCGCGAACGACTCCTTCGCGCTGCTCTTGCCATCGCTCTTCCCGCCGTCCTCGGTTTCCCCGAGCAGGCGATCGCGCGTGATGCGCACATTGTCGAAGAACAACTCACCGGTGGGTGAGGAGTTCATGCCCATCTTCTTGAACGGCGGGCTCTGAGTGAGGCCCTCCATTCCCTTGTCCAGTACGAACGCGAGAACCTTGCGGTCGCGTCGGTCGATCGTCGCGTCGCCGTCGTCGAGTTTGGCGTAGACGACGATGACGTCAGCGTACGGACCGTTGGTAATGAACGTCTTCTGCCCGTTGAGGATGTAATCGTCGCCGTCACGGCGCACGGTGGTCTTCATTCCACCGAACGCGTCGGACCCCGAATCCGGTTCCGTGATGGCCCAGGCGCCGACCTTGTCGAACGTCACCAGCTCGGGTAGCCAGCGCTTCTTCTGGGCGAGGGTGCCGCGACCGCGGATCGTGCCGGCGGTGAGCCCGAGACTCACCCCCATCGATGCGACCAGCCCCAGGCTCACGCCCGCGAGATCGATGTTGAGCAGTGCTGCCATGCCCGGCGACCCGCCCGTCCCTCCCGAGCCTCCGGACGAGCTCTCGCCCTGCTCCTCTTTCGCGAGTGCCCGTTCGAGGGACTCGCGGGCCATCTCGTCGATCCCGAACGCGGCGTACATCTTGCGGATGATGCCGAACGGCGGAAGCTCACCGGACTCGAGCTCATCGACGTGGGGGCGGATTTCCTTCTCGATGAATCCGCGCAGCGCGTCGCGGAACATGAGGTCTGTGTCGGACCACTCGTACATGAACGAAATATAGAACATGTTCCTGTTCGTGTACACCGCCGGTTGTGCACACCGCCCGGCACCGGGTTCTGTGCGCTCGCGCGCCGCCGTGAACCCGTCAGGCGCTCCGAACCGCCGCGATGAGTTCCGCAGCGAGTTCACGGCCGCGGCGGATCGGCTCGGTCGAGTGCTCGAACTTCGAACCGGCGAGCGCTCCGTCGTAGATCAACCGCACGCGTTCGGCCGTTGCGGCGGAATCCGGGGCAGCGATCCGGTCCAGTAGTCCCACCAGAGTATCGAGCAGCCACTCACGATGCGCCAGCACCGGCGCGATCCGCTCGTCCGGGAACTCAGTGGCCGCATTGGCGTACTGGCATCCCCGGAAGTTCTTTCCCGGCGCCGAGGCCAGAGCGAGATCGAAGAAGGTCAGGATTCGGCACACCGGGTCGTCCATGCCTGCTACGGCATCGCTCCACCTCGACCGATCATGTTGGTCGAGGCGGTCGAGGTAAGCGTGGACGAGGCCATCCTTCGAGCCGTAGGTCGAGTACAGGCTCGCACGCGCGACACCCGACTCGGCGAGGATCCGATCGACACCCACCGCGCGAATGCCGAACTCGGCGAACAATGCGCTGGCAGTGTCGAGGAGCCGTTCCGCAGGCGGTCGCTTGACGATGGTTTCGACTGTGGTGCGCACACAGAAGAGAGTATCGGATCGAACCGATAGACAGACCGTTCTATCCATATGTATGGTGGCACTCGTGACACGCCGTCTTCTGACCCGTCGCCTGCACGTGGATCTCGTGCGGGTGACCGGTGCTGCGTGTTGTCGCTTCCTGCGCTGACCGGCTCCTGCCTCGCCTCGTTCATCACTTCCTGACGAAAGCCTGCGCTCACCCCTGCCGTCAGCATGCCCACCCCGACCTACCCGGAAGGTGACCCCATGTCGCTGTATCTCTACGAGCTCGTCCCCACCGAAGGCCAAGCAGAGGCCGCCATCAAGGCATTCGACACCGCAGTCGTCAACGCCGGTGGCGAACTGATCGAATCGCAGGTGACCTCCGGCGGCACACGCATCTTCGCTGTCGCCGAGTTCGCTGCATGCCGCGCAGCACAGCTCGAGGCAGCAACCCTGGACGTTGCAGAAGTAGTGGGCCCCAACGAAGTTCGACTTGTCGGCGCCGACCTCGACCAGATCAAGGCCGCACGCCCCGAGGCCGGCTATCTCGTCGAGTGGGACATCCCCGATACGATCGACATGGAGACCTATCTCGCGCGCAAGAAGGCCAACTCACCGAAGTACGCGAACGTCCCCGAAGTGAGCTTCCTGCGCACCTACGTCCGCGAGGACATGGACAAGTGCCTGTGCTTCTACAACGCTCCCGACGAGGACGCCGTCGTCCGCGCTCGCGAAGCCGTCAGCACCCCGATCGACCGCATCCACTCTCTCGAAGGATAGGCACCCGATGACCGCGGCCACTCAGAACCCGAACGAGCAGCTCGACACGATCACCGAATTCGTCCGCGACCGTGCCTCCGCTCTCGATCGCGGCGAGACCGATATTCGCACCGACCTCGCACGCATCGGCGAAGCCGGACTGCTCGGAAACGGGCTCGGCGGAAAATGTCTCGACCACATGGCCGCGGTCATCGATGGGATCGCCGCGGAATCACTCACCGTCGGGTTCTCGCTGTGGGCTCAGCGCATGACACTCGAATACCTGGACCGCGCCCCGGAACACCTCCGCGCACGGTACTGCGACGACCTCGCGACCGGCCGGTTGATCGGCGTCACGGCCATGGCGGCCGCGCTCAAGTACCTCGCGGGGCTCGGCGAACTCCCACTACTCGCGGAACGCACCGACGACGGGCTCATCGTCAGTGGTCCGATCCACTGGGCTACCAACGTCTTTCCGGAATCGCTCATCGTATTCCCCGCCCGCACTGCCGACGGCGGACACGTGATCGCCGTCGTCCGCGCCGACACACCGGGCATCCGCATCAACTCGTCCCCCGAACTGCTCGCGCTCGGCGCCACCTCGTCGACGTCCCTCACCTTCGACAATCTCCGAATTCCGGGTTCGGACATCATCTCCGACGACCTCACCGAATTCTGTGGTGCCATCCGCCCGACCTTTCTGCTGCTGCAGACGTCGTTCTGCGCGGGGATCACCCGAGCGTCACTCACGGAGTCGTTGTCGCGGCTGCACGGTCTCGGCGAGCAATTCAGTGACGAATACCGGGTTCTGAAACAGCAATACGAATCTCTTCGGGAGCGGCTGTACCGCTACTCCGCCGCGCCGTCCACGGTATCCGGGGCCGATCTGATCCGCCTGCGCCTCGATGGCTCCGTCGTCGCAGTTGCCGCGACACGGCTCGAAGCGACGCTGCGCGGCGGTGCCGGATACGCCTCCGCCAGCGCCACGAACAGGCGCTTCCGCGAGGCCGCGTTCCTCCCCATCCAGTCTCCCTCGGAAGGACAGTTGCGGTGGGAACTCTCGAAGTTCGCATAGCAGGCGCCTACAAGAGTTTCGCGGGTCGACGCGAACCAGTCCTCCAGGGACTCGACCTCGACGTCACCACCGGGGAACTCCTCGTCCTGCTCGGCAGCAGCGGTAGCGGAAAGTCGACACTGCTACGGATCATCGCGGGTCTCGATCATCTCGACCGCGGCGAGATCGACTGGCCGAGCACCGACGGTGACACCCGCCCGCACACCGGCGTGGTGTTCCAGCAGCCGTACCTCATGCCATGGCTCACGGTGCGCGAAAATATCGCGCTGGGTGGGCGTTTCAAGAATCACCGCGATCGATTCGACATTGCGTACGCCGATGGACTACTCGCCCGCTTCGGCTTGTCCGGCCTCTCCGGCTACTATCCTGATCAACTGTCCGGCGGACAGGCGCAGCGTATCGCCGTGATCCGTGCCGTCGCGGTGCGTCCGCGCCTACTGCTGCTCGACGAACCGTTCAGTGCACTCGACCCTGCAACCCGTTCCGATCTGCAGTCATGGCTCGGCGACCTCGCCCGAGACCTCGCCTTCACGACGGTGCTGGTCACCCACGACATCGACGAAGCGCTTCGCCTCGCCGACCGGATCGCTTTGTTCGGCCGAGCAGGCACAGTGCGGCAGCAGTGGCGCATCGCCGACGTCAACCAGGACGAACGGGCCCCGCTACGCACGGAGATCTTCGAGCACTATCGCGATTCGTCGCTGACCCCATCGTGAAGAATCTGACGCGGCGCACTCTCATGCGGGGTGCGCTCGGGATCGCCGCTGCCGGCGGCATATTCGGGGCAGCCGACCTGGCGCGTACCGCCACAGCAGACCGCACCAACGTCACGGGGCAACTCCGCATCGGCTATCTGCCGATCACCGACGCTGCTCCACTGCTCGTCGCGCACGGCGCCGGACTGTATCCGAGCGGAATCGTGGACACCGCGCAACCTGTGCTGTTCCGTAGCTGGGCGTCACTCGCGGAGGCATTCGTCAGTCGGCAGGTCGACGTCGTGCACCTGCTGATGCCCCTCGCGGTCCAATTGCGCTACGGCCTAGGCAGTTCCGCTCGCATTCTCGGATGGAACCACACCAACGGGTCCGCACTCACCGTCGCCCCACAGATCACCGATCTCGGACAGCTTGCGGGCGAGACCATTGCGATCCCGTTCTGGTGGTCGATCCACAACATCATCGTTCAGCAGACGCTGCGCGAACACGGTTTGACTCCCGTGGTGCGTCAGGCGCCGTCGAGATCCGCGCGCACCGTCGGCCTCGTCGTCATGGGACCGTCCGATATGATTCCCGCCCTGGCCAACGGCTCGATTGCGGGATTCACTGTTGCAGACCCGTTCAACGCCGCTGCCGAGCTCCGCGGTGTGGGTCGCATCCATCGCTTCCTCGGCGACCTGTGGCGCGACCATGCATGCTGCGCCCTGCTCGTCCACGAGGACGTCATCGAAGAGAATCCGACAGCTGTGCAGGCTCTTTCGGATTCGGTGGTGTCCGCCCAATTGCGGATAGCGGCGGACCGCCCGGCCGCGGCAACGATGCTCTTCGATCGCTATCTGCCGCAGCCGCTTCCCGCGATCACGACGGCCCTGACCTATCCGGGACGCGACGTCGGCACCCGGCATCCGCAGTGGGCACCGCAGCAGATCGGGTACCAGCCCTTCCCGTTCCCCAGTTTCACGACCGCGCTCGTCGAGGCGATGCACGGCACGGTCGTCGACGGCAACACCGACTTCCTGTCGCGGATCGACACGGCAACGGTGCATCATGAACTCGTCGACGACCGGTTCGTCCGCACCTCACTGACCCGGGTCCCCGGCACCGATACCTTCGGGCTACCCGCAGATCTCACCCGTATCGAGGAGGTCGACCCCACGTGAACACCCCCACCCGGTCCGCCTGGAGGCTTCCGCTTCTGCCGCAGACCATCGCAGTGGTCGTCGCCGTGGCACTGTGGTGGCTGGTCACCACGGTCGTCGCCGGACCCGATTCGCTCGTGCGCGAATTCGCGCCGCAGTATGTGGGACCGGCCATTGTGGATCTGTTCGCCCGCGGCGTGCTCCTGCCCGACATGCTCGCGAGCCTGTGGCGGCTTCTCGTCGGATTGCTGATCGCCGCGACATTCGGCATTCCGCTCGGGCTGCTGATCGGGCTCAACCCGGTCGTCGAGCAAGCAACCATGCCGGTCATGCAGTTCCTGCGGATGATCTCGCCGCTGTCGTGGGCTCCGATCGCAGTGGCCCTGTTCGGAATCGGGCACCAACCGGTGTTCTTCCTCATCGCCGCCGCCGCGATCTGGCCCATCGTCATCAACACGGCCGCGGGCGTGCACGCCATCGACCCCGGACATCTCATGGTTGCCCGATCCTTCGGCGCGACACGAGTCGAACTGCTCACGACGATGGTGCTGCCCTCGATCCGCTCCCAGGTGCAAACGGGTCTGCGAGTCGGGCTCGGAATTGCCTGGGTCGTCCTGGTGCCAGCCGAGATGCTGGGTGTACGTTCGGGTCTCGGCTATCAGATCCTCAACGCACGCGACCAGCTCGCGTACGATCAAGTGATGGCCGTGATCGTGGTGATCGGCTTCCTCGGATTCTGGCTCGACTGGGCAGCACGCCACCTGCTTCGGGAACGCCGTACACCGATTCGGATGGAGGATGCCGACGCGCACCAGCCGGTGTGACTGTCTTTTTCGGGGTCAGCGCGATCGCCGTCCGGCGAAGCAGGTTCACAGGGTCAGCGACCCCACTCGGCGAGCACGGTCCGGAGCGCAGTGACCAAGGCCAGCGGCTGATCGAACATCGGGTGGTGCCCGGCAACGGGAAAATCCACCACCGTCGCGTCGGGCCCGAGCTGGTCCCGAATCTGCGACAGCAACGGTTCCTGGATGATTCCGTTCTCACATCGGTAATACGCGAGGGGACAGCCCTGTCGCAGCGTCTCGAGGCTGCGGCGAGCCTCACGACCCATGCGCAGATTGTCGAACTTCCACGACCAGCCTCCGTCGACCTCCTTCAACGAGGTGCGGGCGATGCGGTCGAACACGAACGGCTCGGCCTCGTCCTGCGGTGGCACGAGCCGGAACCGCGCAACCGCGGCATCGACCGTCGGGTACACCTTCGGCGGCCCGGCATCGGCGACCATCTTCGCGCGCATCTCGAGTTCCTCGGGGGTCATGTCGCGAATCGGGGAGTCGAGGATCACCACACCGGCGAGCCTGTCACCGTGCAGTGCGGACGTCACGAACGAGACGATTCCGCCCATGCTGTGGCCGACCAGAACTGGAGGACCGGAAATCCCGCCGTATTCGGCCGCACCGAGGACCTCGTCGGCCCAATACTCGAGGCCGTACTCGTCGCGATGGTCACTGTCGCCGTGTCCGCTCATATCGAGTGCGACGACGCGACGACCGGCCGTCAACTGTGGCCCGATGTGATCCCACCAGTGCGAATGGGCCATGCCGCCGTGGACGAGCACTACACCGGGTGAGCCCGCTTCACCCCACGCACGGTAGGAGATCGCCGCACCCGACACCGTGTAGCTGCCAGTCTCGACGGGCGCAGCCAACGCATCGACGAACCACTGCGGAGCAGGGCAGTTCTCATTGCTCATCACTCGAACTTATGCGAAGTGTGACGCTCACCAACAACCGGGCGGGAAACCACACCCGTACCCAATGTATGCCGTTACCAAATCGTGACTCGAACACTTATTCGATCATGCGTAGAATCGGAACATGAGTTCGAATGAGGTGGGATTCGGTCAGGCTCGCGACGCCGTCGCGGCACTCGAGGCCCTCGCCTCCGCCGACCTCACGGCACTACCCGACGGCGAAATCACACGCCTCCTCCAAGCCGCAGAAACAGCGCGCCGCACTCTCGACGGCCTCGGGAACCGCGTCATCGGCGAAATCGAGAACCGAGGCATACACGACACCGTGAGGCTCTCCTCACCTCAGAAATACCTCGTCGAACTACTCCGTATCTCTCGCGCCGACGCCCAACGCCGAGTCAAGAACGCCCGCGTCCTCGCGCCCCGCGTCACCCCCACCGGTAGCGTCCTCGACCCGATCCTGCCCGTCACGGCACGCGCACTCACGGACGGCGCCGCAGGCGCCGACCACGCCGACGCCGTACGCAAGGTCATCGACAAAATCCCCGGTCGATTCGGCAACTCCGCCCTCGAGCAGATCGATCAGATCCTCGGCGCCCTCGCCCGCACCGCCACACCGGACGACATCACCACCGCCGGCATCGATCTTCTCGCCCGCCTCGACCCGGACGGCACCCTGCCCGACGATCGCGACCGCAAGAGCCACCGGTCTCTGCGCCTGGCACCCCAGGATGCAGGGCTGATGTCCGCCCTGCGCGGCGACCTACATCCGACCACCCGCAGCAAACTCGACACCATCCTCGCCAAATGGGCCCGCCCCGGCATGAACAATCCCGACGATCCCGAGTCTCCCCACGGCAGCATCGATCACCCGGACCTCGACCTCGCCGCAGTCGACCGCGCCGCCCGCCGCGACCTGCGCACCCCCGATCAGCGTCTCCATGACGCCCTCGACGCGATCTGCACCCACGCACTCGCCACCGGCGCACTCGGACACCACCGCGGCCTGCCCGTCACCGTCATCGTCACGATGACACTGCACCAACTCGAAACCGGCACCGGCCTCGCCACCACATCCAGCGGCGGGGTCCTGCCCGTCAAAGACGCCCTGGCCATGGCCGAACGCATCCATCCCGCGCTCGCCCTGTTCGACCACAGTGGCGCACCCTTGCACCTCGGACGCGGCAAACGCCTCGCCACCGCCGAGCAACGACTCCTGCTCACCGCCTGGCAACGCGGCTGCACCCGCCCCGGCTGCGACGTGCCCGCATCCCACTGCGCCGTCCACCACCTCACCGAATGGCAGCACGGCGGCACCACCGACATCACTAACCTCACCCTGGTGTGCGACGCCGACCACGCCCGCATCACCGGAACCGACTCGGGCTGGACCACCACCGCCGACCCGGACGGCCGACCCTTGTGGACAGCGCCACGCCTGCTCGACCCGAGCCGAATCGCTCGGCGCAATCACCGCCACCATCCACACGAATTGATCATCCTGTCGAGGATGACCACACGACCCATCCACATTTCGACCACCGACCGACCGCGACGGCGGTGGCGGGCACGACAACCGAAGCACCCCGACGATCGGCGGTCATATCCCAGTGGATAGTCAAGCGCTGCGCGGGATCATGCGGTCGACGGCTGTCCGCACCAGTTCCGCGGTGCGCTTCTCGTCGAAGATCCCCGGGAGCGTGAGGCGGTCGAGGATGAGCCAGTTCAATGTGAGATACAGGAGCACCACGGCATCCTCACCGCCCGGCAGCCCGGATTCTCGGTAGTTGCCGATATTGAAATCCAGATCAGCACGCACCCGGTCGGTGAGCAGGGCCTGCAACTCTGGTCGCCTGGTCGCCTCGAGCCGCAGTTCGAGGAGTGCGAGATAGCCCGTGCGAAAGCCGGAAACCCGCTCGACCACCTCGGTCATCAATTCGGTCATGGACTCGCGCGTCTGCAGCTGCTGGGACTGCTCCATCCTCTCGTCACTGGGGACGAGACGCTCGTATTGACGTCCTCCACGGCCTGAAGGCCGAGGATTCCGACCAGCACCCATACCGGCACTCTCGGTGGGTTCCTGTTTCACAGAGTCGTGCTCCCCACTCACGCGGGGAGGCTCACCGTCTCTCCGCAGGCGTTTCGCCTCTCCGCCCGTCCGGCGGCGAGGATATTCTTGGCAGCGTTGAGATCGCGGTCGTGGACCGCCCCGCACGGGCAGATCCATTCCCGGACCGACAGTGGTTTCTTCCCGTCGACCCTGCCGCAATCCGAGCAGGTCTGCGACGACGGGAACCACCGGTCCACCGTGATCACGGTCCGCCCGTACCGGGCGGCTTTGTACTCGACCAGGCCCACGAACTGCCCCCACCCGGCGTCATGCACGGACTTCGCCAGGCGGGTGCGGGCCAAACCGTTCACGCACAAGTCCTCGACGTAGATCGCTTGGTTCTCGCGAATCAACCTCGTGGACTGCTGGTGCGCGAAGTCGCGTCTGACATCGGCGACCTTGGCGTAGGCTTCGGCGACCCGCAGGCGCGCCTTGGCCCGGTTGTTGCTGCCCTTGTCCTTGCGGGACAGGGCTTGCTGTGCCTTGCGGAGCTTGCGCTCGGCGCGGCGCAGGAACGTCGGGGACTCGATGATCTTCCCGTTGGACATCACCGCGAACGTCGTCAGACCGAGGTCGATACCGACTTCGGTGTCCAACTCCGGCATCGGTTCGTCGTCGACCGCCACCACGAACGACGCGAAGTATCGTCCCGCCGCGTCCTTGACGATCGTTACCGACGACGGTTCCGAGGGTAGGTCGCGGGACCAGCAGACCGGGATGTCCCCGATCTTCGGGAGCCGCAACTTCCCACCCTCGGTGACCGTGAACCGGGCGTTGCGGGTGAACCGGATCGCCTGCCGATTGTCGCGGCGGGACCGGAACCGGGGTGCACCGAGTGTCGGGCCGTTCCGTTTCCCCGACA